>DASYIY010000023.1:0-48486 GCA_035997045.1 Solirubrobacterales bacterium
GAGCGACGCGGCCGGCGCTCGATCGTCGGCAACATCTACAAGGGCAAGGTCGACAACGTCCTGCCCGGCATGGAGGCCGCCTTCGTCGACATCGGCCTCGAGCGCAACGGCTTCCTGCACGTCGACGAGATCGTCCTGCCCAACGGCGAACAGGCGCCGAGGCGCGGTCGCGGCACCGGCAAAGGCCGCCGCATCGACGAGCTGATCAAACCCGGTCAGGAGATCCTCGTCCAGGTGGTCAAGGATCCGCTCAAGACCAAGGGCGCGCGGCTCTCGATGAACACCTCGATCGCCGGCCGCTACCTGGTCTACGCAGCCCAGGGCAGCGGCGTCGGCGTCAGCCGCCGGCTGGCCGACTCCGAGCGCGATCGCCTGCGCAAGATGGTCGACCGCACCTACAAAGGCCCGGGCGGGCTGATCGTCCGCACCGCCGCCCACGGGGCGAAAAAGGCCGACTTCGTGCGTGAGATCGGCTACCTGCACAAACTCAACGAGGTGCTCGATCGTCGCACCGAGCTGACCGAGGCCCCGGACCTCGTCTTCCAGGAGGCCGATCTGCCGGTGCGGGTCCTGCGCGACGTCTTCCTCAGCGACTTCGAGAAAGCGATCATCGACTCCCCGAAGCAGTTCGAACGCGTCACCAGCTTCTTCCAGCGCACCGCGCCGGAGCTGGTCGGCGGGGTCGAGCTCTACGAGGACAAGAAGCCGCTCTTCGAGAAGTGGGGGATCGACAAGGAAATCCAGTCGACCCTGGGCCGTCGCGTCGACCTGTCCTCGGGCGGCTACCTGATCATCGACTACACCGAGGCGCTGACCGTGATCGACGTCAACAGCGGCAGCTTCACTGGCCGCGGCAAAGGCGGCCTCGAGGAGACGATCACCCGGGTCAACACCGAGGCTGCCGACGAGGCCGTGCGGCAGCTGCGGCTGCGCGACATCGGCGGCATCATCGTCATCGACTTCATCGACATGGCGCGGGCCCGCAACCGCGACAAAGTGCTGAAAACGCTGCGCAAAGCGCTCGACACCGACAAGTCGAAGAGCTACGTGGTCGAGGTCTCGCCGCTGGGCCTGGTCGAGATGACGCGCCAGAACGTCACCGACGGCGTGCGCGAGATCCTTACCGCTCCCTGCCCCACCTGCGAGGGGGAAGGCGTCGTGCTCTCGGCTGAGACGGTGGCGCTCGATGCGATGCGCCGCCTGCCCGACATCGCCACCGGCGCCAAGGATGCCGAGGCGCTGCTGATCCGGGTCCACCCGAAGGTGGCGGCGGAGCTGATCGATCCCGACAGCGGCCTGACCCAGCTCGAGGCCGAGACCGGCAAGCAGTTCCACTTCGAAGGTGGCGACGCACTGCCGATCGCGACCTTCGATTTGATCGAGGCCGGCACCCGGGCGGAGATCGAGGAGCGAGCGCTGCCCTTCAAGGTCGGCGAGGAGGTTCTGGTCAAAATCGACGAGCCGCACATGTACAACGCCGACGACGCCGTCGCCCGCGTCGACTCCTACATCGTCAGCGTCACCGGTGGCGGTCGCTTCGTCGGCGAGCGCAAGCTGGTGCGGATCGAGCGGGTCGAGCGGGCCGCTGCGGTGGCCTCGCTGCCTGGGGTCGAGGCGACCAACGGGGCCGCAGGCGGCGAGGAGAACGGCTCCCAGCTAGAATCCTCGCCCTCGCGAAGTAGCCGTCGCGGCCGCAGGGGCGGTCGGGGCCGGTCAAGCTCAACCCAGAGCAAGGACGAATGAACACGTACGCAGTCATAGAGAGCGGTGGCAAGCAGTACAAGGTCGAGAAGGGAACGTCCCTGCTCGTCGACCGGCTGAGCGCCAAAGAGGGCGATAAAGTCGCCCTGCGCCCGGTGATGTTCCGCGACACCGAGGTCGTCGCCGGGGCCAAGGAGCTGGAGAAGGTCAAGGTCGAGGCGACCGTGACCGAGCACCTGCGCGGCGAGAAGATCAAGGTCTTCAAATACAAGCCGAAGAAGGGCTACCGCCGGCGCGCCGGGCACCGCTCCGAGCTGACCAAGCTCGAGGTGACCGAGGTCAAACTGCTGACCCGGAAACCGGCGGCGGCGAAAAAAGAGGAGCCGGCCAAAGAGAAACCGGCTGTTGAGAAACCCGCTGCGGAGAAAAAAGAGCCGGCGAAAAAACCCGCCGCTAAAAAACCGGCGGCGAGAAAAGCTCCCGCTAAAAAAGCCGCCGACAAAAAACCGGCCGCCAAAGCTAAAAAAGCCAAACCAGCTGCTAAAAAGGATTCTGACGATGGCTCATAAGAAGGGACTCGGCTCAAGCCGCAACGGACGCGAATCAAACCCCAAGATGCTCGGGGTCAAGGTCTTCGCGGGCCAGCAAGTCAGCGGCGGCGAGATCATCGTGCGCCAGCGGGGGACGCGGTTCTGGCCTGGTGACGGAACCGGGCTCGGGCGGGATCACACGATCTTTGCCAAGCGGGCCGGGGTCGTCGAGTTCAAATCGGCTCGCAAGGGCCGGACGATTTCCGTTCTTCAGGACTCTTAGGGCGTAAGCGGGGGGAGGGCCGAGCGCCCCTCCCCAAACGAGCGGCGGGAGCCGCTCTCGAGTGTTTGGGGAGAGGGCGCTCGGCCCTCTTCTCAGAATCCCTAGCCCTGAAGAACGCGGACTACTCTCCTTAAGCTCATGTATGACCGCGCGAAGATTTGGGTTGAGGGTGGGGCCGGCGGGAACGGTTGCATCAGCTTCCGGCGTGAGGCTCATGTGCCGCGAGGTGGGCCCGATGGCGGGGATGGTGGGCATGGCGGGGACGTTGTGCTGGTTTGCGATGCCTCGAAGCGCGATCTTGGCGCGCTGAAGGGGAGCAAGCACTTCAGGGGTGGTGGGGGGAAGCATGGGGAAGGGTCCAATCGGCAGGGGGGCAGGGGGGACGAACGGGAGATCTTGGTTCCTGCGGGGACTCAGGCCGAAGCTGTCGATGGGAGCCAGGTCGATCTGGTTGAGGTCGGGCAGCGGGCGGTTGTTGCTCACGGCGGGCGCGGGGGGCACGGGAACAAGCGGTTCGCGACCTCCACGCGGCAGGCGCCTCGGTTTGCCGAGAACGGGACGTCTGGTGAGGAGGGGTGGATTGAGCTGCAGCTGAAGCTGCTCGCTGACGTTGGGCTGATCGGGTTGCCGAATGCGGGAAAGTCTTCGTTGCTGGGGCGGTTGACGCGGGCGGCGCCGAAGGTGGCTGACTATCCGTTCACGACTCTTTCGCCAGTGTTGGGAACGATCGAAGGCGAGGACCGGCAGGCGATCGTGGCGGACATTCCTGGCTTGATCGAAGGCGCCGCCGATGGAGCGGGGCTCGGGCACGAGTTCCTTGCCCACGTCGAGCGTTGCGCGATGCTCGTCCATCTGGTCGAGCTGGCGCCTCTGGAAGGCGAGCCGGTGGCGAATTACGAGGCGGTGCGGGAGGAGCTCTTGTCCTATGGGGCTGGGCTCGACCGGCTGCCGGAGCTGGTGCTGCTCTCGAAGCGCGACCTTCTCCCGCCTGACGATGTCGAGTCGGCGCTCGCCGAGTGGCGAGAGCGGCTTGGCGACGACGATGGCCTCGGTGTGCTCTCCGCGTCCTCGGCGACCGGTGAAGGGCTGGAGGAGCTGCGCGAACGGATTCTCTCGGCGCTGCCGGAGTTGCCCGGCATGGCCAGACCCGAGACGGGGCCGCAGCCGTCGGCCGAATTCGAGGTCGAGCACCGCGTCTACCGGCCTGCCGGGGAGGGCGGCTACTCGGTCGAGCGCGAGGACGACGGTGCCTACCGCGTCACCGGACGCGGCGTCGAGCTGCTCTTCGAGCGCCACGACGTCAAGAACGAAGAAGCGCTCGCCTATCTAGAGCAGCGGCTGAACGAGATCGGCGTCATCGCCGCCCTGCGCGCCGCCGGCTTCGAACCCGGCAACGAGGTCCGCGTCGGCGAGCACGAGTTCGAGCTTTATCCGTGAGAGGGACGGATGCCCCTCCCCAAAACGAGCAGGGGGAGCCGCTCTCGAGTGTTTCGAGAGGGGCATCCGTCCCTCTTTTGTGGAGCTTTCAGCCGGTGACCGAGCGGACGGAATGCACGATTAGCCTTGTGTAGGCACCGGCGCCGCCTGCCGTAGAGCGGGCCGTTGTCGCCCATCTGGACGATCAGGGCGTCGATGTGGCCGCCACGGCGCTTCAGGTGCTGGGCCAGGTCGACGATTCGCTCGCCTGGCGGCCGACCTTGGCGTTCATCGAGAAGCGCGGGCCGAAGCGCGCCGCCAGCTTTTCCTTCGCCCCGATCATCACCGAGTCGCCGAAGGCGACGATCCGCAGCGGCTTGCCGTCATCAGGCATCGCTTTCCGTGGTGCAACGTTTTATCCGTGGTATCCCCGGACAGCGCGTTGCGGTAGGCGGCGGCTTTGACCGTCACGTCGCCAGCGCCAGCGCCACCCCGATCAGCAGGCCGACCGAACTGGTCGAAGTAGGACTGGTGGCCGAGGGCGAAGTGCAAGTTGGCGACGTAGGCGAGCGAGGAGATCGCGTCGCCGCGAAGCGCCGTCATCCGCTCCGGCGGTACTCGCTGAGCGCAGCGAGGCGATCAGGTAGCCGCTGATCGTGAAGAAGACGTCGACGCCGAGAAAGCCGCCCGGCATCCAACCGACGCCGGCGTGGTAAAGGAAGACCGCGAGCACGGTGATCGCGCGCATCGCGTCGATGCCTGCTCATTGCCTGATCTTCGGCAGTTTCACGGCCTGTGCTTGAGCGTAAACGCAGGTACTCGGCGCTGCCGGCAGCGGCTCATACACTTGGTGCCCATGACCCTCGTCGTCAAGCTCGGTTCCTCGATCGTCGCCGCCGACGACGGCGACCTGCGCGCCGACGTCCTCGATTCGGTCTGCGAGCAGGTCGCGACACTTGAGCAACAGGGAGAGCGAGTGATCATGGTCACTTCTGGCGCGGTTGCGCGGGGGATGTGGATGAAGATGGACTCTCGTCCTCACGCAATAGACGAACTTCAGGCGGCGTCGGCGATCGGCCAGGGCAGCCTGTTCAGGGAGTACGAGGAGCGCCTCGCACGCCATGGCGTTATGGCTGCACAGGTGCTGCTTACCGCGGCTGACATCGCGACTCGGACCAACTACCTCAATGCACGCCAGACGCTGGCTCAATTGATCGAATGGGGCGTTGTGCCGGTCGTAAACGAGAACGACACCACGGCAACGGATGAGATCACCTTTGGCGACAACGACTTTCTCGCCGCTCAACTCGCGATCTTGCTCGAGGCGAAGTTGCTGGTGTTGCTCACCGATACCGACGGGTTGTACTTCGCTGACCCACGCATCAACCCCGAAGCTGAGCTGATCGACGAGATCAACCATCTCTCCGAGTTGGAGACCCTTGAGGTTGGCGATCGCACCTCGGCGTTCGGCTCGGGCGGCATGCGCAGCAAGGTTGCGGCCGCGTCGATGGCGAGCGAGGCGGGAATCGCCGCGGCGATTTGCAACGGAACGAGAGATCGAACGCTCATTGCCGCGGCGGCCGGCGACAGCATCGGAACGCGCTTTGCCGCCCAGCCGTCGAAAACGTCCAGTTTCAAGCTGTGGCTCAAGTACGCAAAGCCGTCGCGCGGCCGGCTTGCTGTCGATTCCGGCGCCGCCACGGTGTTGCGCAACAACGGGTCCAGCTTGCTTCCAGTCGGGATTGTCAAAGTCGACGGCGTATTCGCAGCCGGTGACGCCGTCGAGGTAGTCGCCGACGGCACGATTGTTGGAAAGGGGATCTCCGCCTATTCGTCGCAGGAGCTTGTGCGGGTCAAGGGCTTACAGAGCGAGAAGGTCCGTGAGTTGCTTCCCCATGCGGGCGAGGAGGTCATACATCGGGATCGCTTTGTGCTGGCCTGAAGGTCGAGTGACCTTTCTCAAAACACTCGGGAGCGGCTCCTGCCGCTCGTTTTGAGAAGGGTCACTCGACCTTCGTAGCTACCCTTAGCGTTCATGGCTGTCACGACTAGAACGGTGCCGGAGACATGCTTGGCTTCTCGGCGGGTTGCCCGGGAGCTTGGGAGTGCCTCAGCCACCGCCAAGAATGCGGCGCTTGAGGCGACTGCTCGGCTGCTGAGTGAGAGGTCGGCGGACATTCTCGAGGCGAATGCAGCCGACCTCGCCGATGAGCGGGCTGCAGGGTTGACCCAGGCGCTGCGGGACCGGCTGACGCTAACCGAGGAACGGATCGCTGGGATGGCGGACGGCGTCCGAGCTGTTACCGCGCTTGAGGACCCGATCGGCGAGGAGCTCGAAAGCAAATCGTTGGAGAACGGGCTGAGCTTGCGGAAGCTGAGGGTGCCTCTGGGCGTCGTCGCTGTCGTTTACGAGGCGCGGCCCAATGTGACGATTGATTGTGCGGCGCTGACGATCAAGAGCGGTAACGCGATTGTGTTGCGGGGGTCGCACTACGCAGAGCGGTCGAACGCTGCGTTGGCCGGTGTGGCTCGTGAGGCGCTCGCCGAGGCTGGGTTGCCAGAAGACGCTGTGCTGTTGCTGCCGGTTGGTGAAGGGCACGGCGATCTGGCGGAGTTGGCTACGCAGGATGGGGTGGTCGACCTGCTGATCCCTCGTGGCGGCGAGGGGCTGAAGAAGGCCTTGAAGGACGTTGCCACGGTGCCGGTGATCTACGCCGCCGCCGGTAACTGCCATGTCTACGTTCACTCGGATGCAGATTTGGAGATGGCGCGGCGGATCGCGGTCAACGCGAAGACGCAGCGGCCCGGCGTCTGCAATGCGGCCGAGACCTTGCTGGTCGACGCCGCGGTCGCCCCTGACTTCCTGCCGGAGGCGCTTGCCGCGCTGCACGAGGCCGGCGTCGAGCTGGTCGGCGACGAACGAGTCCGCGAGCTGGCAGGGGGCGTTGAGGTCGGGCCCGCATCCGCCGACGATTGGGACACCGAGTACCTCGACCTGAAGCTGGCGGTTGCCGTTGTCGACTCGCTCGACGAGGCGATCGAGCACGTCAACGCCCACGGCACCGGCCACTCCGAGGCGATCGTCAGCTCGTCCCAGAAGGCTTCGGAGCGCTTCATCGCCGCGGTCGACGCCGCCGTTGTCTACACCAACGCCTCGACCCGCTTCACCGATGGCTTCGAGTTCGGCATGGGGGCCGAGATCGGCAACTCGACCCAGAAGCTGCACGCGCGCGGGCCGATCGGCTTGCGCGAGCTGACGACCTACAAGTACGTCGTCCACGGCGACGGCCAAGTACGTGAGTAGCGCCTCCGCTGGCGGCATCGGCGTCCTCGGCTCGGCCTTCAACCCGCCGCACCTTGGCCACCTGGCGCTGGCCCAGGAGGCGCTCTGGCAGCTCGACCTCGACGAGGTGATCCTCGTCCCCACCGGTCAGGCCCCGCACAAGCGGATCGCCGACGACCCCGGTCGCGAGCTGCGCCTGGCGATGACGCGACTGGCGGCAGCCGACGACTCGCGCTTCTCGGTCTCCACCCTCGAGGTCGAGCGCGAGGGGCCGTCCTACACGTATGAGACCTTGGAGCTGCTTGCAAAAGACCGAGGCGACAGGGAGCTGGTGTTCGTGATGGGGGCGGACGCTGCCGTGGGCCTGGAGAGTTGGCGCGAGCCGCAGCGCGTTACCGAGCTGGCCCGCCTCGCCGTCGCCCGTCGCGCCGGCATTTCCGAGGCCGACGTCGCCGCCGTGTTGCGCAGCCTCGGTGCAGAGGGCCGGGCGACGATGCTGGAGATGCCGCAATTCGGCGTCTCCTCCTCGGCGGTGCGCGAGCGGGCAGCGGCTGGCCGGCCGCTGCGCTACCTCGTGCCCGAGCCGGTGGCCCGCTTCGTCGAAGAGAAGGGGATCTACACATGAGCGCCGAGCGCCCAGCCGACTACTCGCAGACGCTGGCGCAGCGGCTGGCGGAGATCGCTGACGGCAAAGCGGCGACGGAGATCGTCGTCCTCGACATGCGCGGCCTCGTCTCCTACACCGACTTCCTGACGATCTGCACGGCGCGCAACGAGCGCCAGGCGCGGGCGATTGCCGACGAGGTGAAGCTGCGTCTCAAGGGGGAGCAGCAGCTGCTGCCCGCCGGTGCCGAGGCGGCCGAGGCGGCGGGCTGGATCGTCCTCGACTACCTCGACTGCGTCCTGCATGTCTTCACTGAGGAGGAGCGGCAGCGCTACCAGCTGGAGGACCTCTGGCGGGAGGCGCCGAAGCTCGAGTTTCAGACGTCACAAGATGGCGTCCGAGGGCACCTCTACGGTGCCGCGCATGGCTAGCTTCAAGCGGTCGTTCCTCGGCTACCGGCGCTCCGATGTGGATGCGGCGCTTGCCTCCCGGGACGCAAGGAATTGGGCCCTGGAGCGCGACGCGCAGGAGGCGCTCGCGCGCTGCCGCGAGTCCGACGAGGCGGCCGCTCAGGCAGAGCAGGAGCTCGGCTCGCTCTCGGCGATGGTGATCGAGCGCGAGCGCGAGATTCGCGGCCTGCTCGAGCGCCTGGGCGAGGCCAACGAGCGCCACGACCGCAACGTCGCCTCGCTCGAGGCGGTCTCAGGCCGCCTCGAGGAGATCCAGGCCCAGGCCCGCGGCCAGGCGACGCGGATCCGGATGAAGGCGCTGCGCGAGGCGGTTGAGGTGGGACGCCGGGCGCAGGAGCTGAGCGAGGCACAGGCCGCCGGCAGCCCCGCGTCGAGCACCCCGAATGGAAACGGCAATGGCCACGCCGAGCCGACCGCAAGGGACGTCTTCGAGGGCTTGGTCAAAGTCGAGATCGGCCCGCTCGACGACTTCTCCCAGCTCGTCGGCTTCGAGGACGCCGCCGGCCAGATCGGCGCCACCTCGGAGATCTCGGTCGAGCGCTTCTCCGAGGGTCGCGCCACGCTCTCGATGCGCCTCAGCGAGCCGACCGACCTTCTCCACGAGCTCGAGCAGCGCTCGCCGCTCGACTTCCGCGTCCGCCGCACAGCGGACGACAACGTCGTCCTCGACATCGACGACGAAGCCGGTCCCGAGCAGCGCGCCGCCTAGTCCGCAGAGGGCGACGAGGACCAACCCCCGGCGCCGCTACCCTTCATCCGCCCGGCGCCCTGGCGGAGTGGTTACGCAGCGGCCTGCAAAGCCGTTTACACCGGTTCGATTCCGGTGGGCGCCTTCATAACTTTCTCGGATCGTGTGGCTACTTATCGCGATGGCGCGTGTATCCGCGTTCATCCAGCATCTTGTAAAGCGTGCGGCGGCTAATGCCACCCGCTTTGCAGATATCGCTAGCGGTCGATCCGGCGTCCATGGCGTCCATCGCTAGGTCGCCGATCCGCTCGAGCTCCCGATGGACCTCTTCGAGAGATGTCTGTCTACGCCTAGCAGCCTGCAGCAAGGCAAGCTCGATGCGTTTTTGCTCTGTCTTCAGCGTGTTGAGGGCTTCCTCTAGGGACTTGCTCCGCTGAATCACACGATGGCTATTCCGACGGAGACATAGATGGATGATTCCCTCCGGCTGCCCAACGGCCCACGGGCCGGTTCTGCAAGGCTGGGGAGATGGCGGTCAACGTCGCAGAGGCGCCGCGCTCAACCGCATCGCCCACGATTCCGGACGATCAGGTGATCGTGCTCTTCGGGGCGACCGGCGACCTGGCGAAACGAAAGTTGCTGCCGGGAATCTTCCACCTCTTCGAGGCGGGGCTGATGCCGGAGCGCTTCGTCCTGATCGGCGCTTCGCGGAGCGGCCTCAGCGAGGACGAGTTCGTCGCGCTGGTGCGGGACGCCGTCTGCGGCTCCGGCCGCAGGCCCGAACCGGGGGAGTCCCTGGACCGCTTTGTCGAGAGCCTGCGTTTTGCCGCGCTTGGCGACGGCTTCGGCGACCTCGGCACGGCCGTGGTGCGGGCCAGGGAGGAGTTGGCCGAGGACGCGCAGCTCCTCCACTATCTCTCGTTGCCGCCCGTTGCCTATGCCGGCGTGATCGAAGGCCTCGGCCAATATGGGCTTGGAAAGGGCGCCCGGGTGATCATGGAGAAGCCGTTCGGTCGCGATCTCGCCTCCGCTCGCGAGCTCGACGCGCTTGTCCACACCGTCTTCGACGAGGAGCAGGTCTTCCGCATCGACCACTACCTCGGCCGCGAGGCGGTGCAGAACCTGCTGGCGCTGCGCTTCGCCAACGGCATGTTCGAGCCGATCTGGAACCGCAACCACATCGACCACATCCAGATCGACATTCCCGAGACGCTCTCGATCGGGATGCGGGGCAGCTTCTACGAGGAAACGGGCGCCTTCCGCGACATGATCGTCACCCACCTCTTCCAACTGCTCAGCTTCGTCGCGATGGAGCCGCCGACCTCGCTCAGCCCGAAGGCGCTGATGGCGGAGCGAGGAAAGGTCTTCGACTCGATGCTGCCGCTTGAGCCAGGCGACGTGGTCCGCGGTCAGTACGCCGGCTATCGCGACGAGGAAGGCGTCGCCGCCGAATCCGACACCGAGACCTTCGTCGCCCTGCGCGCCTACGTCGACAACTGGCGCTGGGAGGGAATTCCCTTCTTCCTGCGCTCCGGCAAGCGGCTGGCCGAGAACCACCACTTGCTGACGATCGCCTTCTCCGAGCCGCCGCGGCGGATGTTCCCGATCGATTGCACGCAGGTCGCCGAGCGCTTCGGCCACGATCACCTGACCTTCGAGCTCGGCGATCCGGGCAGTATCTCGGCCTCGTTCCTGGCCAAGGTGCCGGGCCCGAAAATGCGGCTGGGCGAGGCCCAGATGCGCTTCGACTACGCCGATAGTTTCGGCGGTCCGGCCCAGGCGCTCGATGCCTACGAGCGGCTGATCCACGACGTGATGGTCGGCGACCGTACTCTCTTCACTACCTCTGAGGCGATCGAGCGGCTCTGGGAAATCGCCGATCCGGTCGTCCGCGAGCCGCCGCCGGTGGAGATCTACGAGCCGGGCTCCTGGGGTCCGGAGGGAGCTGCCGACGCGCTGCTTTCGCCGCATCGCTGGCACGCGCCGATGGCCCATTCCTAGCGGCTCGGGCGAGGGCCTGCTCAGCTGAAGAGGTTCGGGTCCTGCCAGGGGTTGTTCATCGAGAGGCGGCGTTTCTGCGAGCGCTTGAAGAGGTAGCAACCGACGGCGCCGTTGCGCATCTCGGAATGGATGAACTTGCCGGTGACCAGCTTCCAGCCCTCGACCGTCACCGAGTTGAGGATGTCGACCGGATCGGTGGTGACAAAAGCGGGCGCCCCGATCAGGCCGGGAATGACCGTGGGCGGGAGTTCGTTGATCTCGAGTTCGTACTGAAAAAGGCGATGCCCTCGCTTGTAGGCGAGCCGGGCCCGTCCGGTCGGCGTCTGGAAGAAGGCTTGCTCCGCGGTCTCGACCGCGACAAGCTGCTTTTCGCGCTCGCGCTCCTCTGCCCGTTCTTCCCGGGCGGCCTTGTCGAGCGTGGGTATCAGGGCCGAGCTACCGCGTAGCGACGGCAGTCGGAAGCCCCATCGCTTGCTCTCCGTATCGCTTGCGTCGGGGAGGACCCGCCCTGGCTGAGTGGCCTGGGGGGACCGGCGTCCGACGAGAAGCTGCCTCTGCTCGCTGACTGCGTCCACGGTAAGGAAACGCGTGGAGAAGGGAGCGCTTTGCACGCCGCAAAGTCCAATATTCGGCTACTGCCGGATACCGTGGGGCGTATGGGCCGAATTTCAGCAACCCTGCCCGGCCCGTCGCGTTCAGATCCAGCGCAACGGAAAAGGGCCCCTTTCGGGGCCCTTTGAATCCGAAGGACGTGCCACCAGCGAGACTCTGTTTCCCTGGCTCGTCAGTCCTCAAGCCTTAATCGGTCGCTGCATCAATAAACACCGGGCTAGTTGAAAAGTTGCACCCATTGCATCGGCACGTGCAGTGGCTGGCTTGAGACTGCGGCGCGCAGGCGTCGTCGGCCCACGCGCCGCTGCTAGATTCAGGTCCCCGGGCGCTTAGCTCAGTTGGGAGAGCGCCAGCTCGACAAGCTGGAGGTCACTGGTTCGAGCCCAGTAGCGCCCATCGTCCCGGCCCGCGAGACCCCGGTCCGCCGGTTCAGACCCCGGCCGGGAGCTTGACCTCGGTCAGGCGCAGGCTGTTGCCCGAGGGGTCGCGGAAGCCCGAGTCGATACCGTAGGGCCGCTCCTCGGGCGCCTCCGTGAACTCGACCCCGCGTGCCTTCAGTTCCTCGTATGAGGCCTGGCAGTCGTCGGTGGTAAGGAAGACGGTCCCCGAAAAGCCCTTTGCCATTAGGCCGCGGACCTGCTCGGCGGTCTCCTCGTCCATTACGGGCGGGCCAGGGATGGCCATCAGCACAATCGAGACGTCCTCCTGTCCAACCGGCCCAACGGTGAGCCAGCGGAAGTCGCCCATCTCGGCAAGCGTGACGTCGGCGCGAACCTCCATGCCGACCTTCTCGGTGTAGAAGGCGAGCGCCTCCTCCTGATCGTGCACCCAGAGCTGCGCATTGGCGATTCTGAACATCGTCATCTCCTTCGTTCTTGGACTGAAAGGTCGACGGCGATGCTAGGTGCGGACCGGCGTGCTGTCTTCTCGAAACGTGCGGTGTTGCGGGCGGGCGTAGGCCCGGACCACGCAGCCGGGGACCAGAGCACCGTGAGAGGCCGGTGGGTGAGCGGCGCGGTAGGCGGTCGGTGGGCGCCCGTAGGTGCGGCTGAAGCTGGTCGTGAAAGAGCCGATGCTCTGTAGGCCGACCGAGAGGCAGATGTCGGCGACCGAACGATCGGTGGTGCGCAGCAGCGCCGCCGCCCGCTCGAGCCTGCGGGTCAGCAGGTAGGCGTGCGGCGACTCGCCGAAGGCGCGGCGGAACTCGCGGCTGAAATGCGCGCGGGAGAGACCGGCCGCAGCTGCCAGGTCGTCGACGCCCAGCGGTTCGAAGTAGCGAGCGTCGGCGAGGTCCTTGGCGCGCAGCAGGTGACGGGCGGGCGGGACATGCGCCATGTCCGCAGTCTAGGCTCGCGGCCTCGTGGTCGGGACCTATGCAGCCGTGCTGGTCGTTTGCCTCGCCTCGCTGGCGATCGGCCAGGCGGCGATCGCGCTCTGCGGCGTGCGGCGATGGTCCTGGCTGGCGCCGGCCGTCGGCCTGGCGTTGCTCTGCGCGATCTGCTGGGGGACCGTGCGCCTCGCAGGGGACGGGACGCCCTCGGCGGCCCTCGTCTTGCTATTGGCGGTGGGCTCGGTCGCCTATCTGTGGAATCGGCTCGAGAGCGGGGTAGGGGCCTTGCGGGCGGGCGCGCCGGTCGCCTTGCTCGCTCTCGCCGCGACCTCTCTGCCCTTCATCGCCGAAAGCCACTTCGGCATCCTCGGCACCAGCTTCAACCCGGACATGTCCCAGCACCTTCTGGCGGCAGACCGCCTCGCCCACGGCGAGGGTTCCCAACTCCTGCACCAGGGCTATCCGCTAGGGCCTCACGCGATCGTCGTTGCCCTAACCAAGGGCCTGGGCATCGGCCTGGTCCAGGGCTTCACGGGCCTCACGGTCGCCGCAGCCGTCCTCGCTTCCCTGACCGCCCTAACGGCCTTCCGCGACCAACCCGCCTACCTGCGCATCCCCGCAGCGCTGGTTGTGGGCCTCACCTACATGGTCGCCTCCTACTTCGCCCAAGGCTCCTTCAAGGAGACAATGCAGGCACTGTTTTTCCTCGCCTTCGCGCTGGCGCTGAGAGAGGCAACCCAAAATCCCACCTGGCGCGAGCTCCCCCTCCGTTTCGCTCCAGCGGCCATCCTGGCAGTGGGCAGCGTCTACACCTACAGCTTCCCGGGCCTGATCTGGCTGATCGGCGCCGCGGTCATCTGGGCAACCATGGAGCTCGTCCTGAGCCGGTTCGGAAGCTCGGCGGGTGGCGCGGATGCGGGGGGGCCGAGAACGGAGGCGAAGCCCCCGCCCGCAGGCCCCCCTGCATCCGCGCCAGGCCCCGCCGCCTGGCGGTCTGTCCTTTACGCAGTTCTCCTCTTCGCCGTCCTGATCGCCCCCGAGATCGGCCGCATGATCGACTTCCACAGCTTCGAGACCTTCGACCCCAACGGCCCCGGTCTCGGCAACCTCTTCGGCCAGATCTCGCCTTTCGAGGCCTTCGGCATCTGGCCGTCGGGCGACTTCCGCCTCAGCCCCGGCGACGGCGCCGTGCCCGCGCTCGGCTACTTCCTCGGTGCCGCCTACACCTCGATCCTGCTCCCCTACGGGCTCGTTCTCTGCTGGCGCCGCCGCGAGATCGCCCTGATCGCCGCCCTCGCCGCAGCCGCCCTCGCCTATGCGGCAGCCCGCATCGGCGGTACCCCCTATACCGCCGCCAAGGCGATCGAGATCGGCGCGCCGCTGGCGGCGCTCGTCATCGTCCTGCCGCTGCTGCGCCGGCCGGTCGCCTGGCTCTATCTGCTCGCCGCGGCGGGCTGCTCCCTCCTGGCGCTCGCCAACGCGCCGGTCGGCCCAAGCTCCTACTCGCCCGCCCTGACCGGCCTGCGTTCCGAGGTCGGCGAAGGCCCGACGCTCGTGCTGGCATCGCGCGAGTTGCTCGAGGACGAACACGGCGTCCCCTACATCGCCTGGGAGTTGCGCGGCGGCCGCGTCTGCATCGACGCGACCGATGAAGCCGGAAATCGACCGCCCCCAGGTGTCCGCTTCGTGGTCGCGGAATCCGCACCTGGTCGGGCTCCGTTCCCCGGCCTGCGCGTAAAGCGCATCGCCCCGCCGTACGTCCTCTGGGAGAGAACCGCCCCGATCCACAGCCACAGCCCCTGCCCCCTCATCGCCGTCCGCCAAGCCCGCCAGGGCCCTCCGCGCTAGCGGTCGCACTTTCAGCCTGTACGCGGAGGAAACTGCGACCGCAACGATCTGCGGGTCTGTCCTGACTCCCGATGTCGCAGGTCTCGCCGGATAGCGGCGGAAACTGCGACCGCACCGCGGGGGGTGAATCGGGCGGCCCGTGGGTAGCATGGCCGGATCGAGGCGGCTACTCAAAAGATCACTGTCAGGCTTCCGGACGGGACGCCGCTGGAGCTTGCCGACGGCGCCTCCGGGGCCGATGCCGCGGCGGCGATCGGACCCGGGCTGGCCAAGGCTGCGCTGGCGATTCGCGTCGACGGCGAGCTTCGCGACCTCTCGGCCGCGCTTCCCGACGGGGCCGAGATCGCGATCCTCACCGATCGCGATCCCGAGGCGCTTGCCCTGATCCGCCACGACGCCGCTCACGTCATGGCCGAGGCGGTACAGGAGCTCTATCCCGGCACCAAGGTGACGATCGGGCCGGCGATCGAGAACGGCTTCTACTACGACTTCGATTTTCCCTCCGAGGTCAAGGTCACGGACGCCGACCTGGAGAAGATCGAGGCGGCGATGCGCGCCCACATCGAGGCCGACGAGGCTTTCGAGCGCCGCGACGTGCCGGTCGCCGAGGCGCGCGAGATCTTCAAAGCTCAAGACGAGGACTACAAGGTCGAGCTGATCGACGATCTGGTCGCCAAAGAAGGCGTCGAGATCGTCTCGCTCTACCGCAACGGTCCCTTCGAGGACCTCTGTCGCGGCCCGCACGGCCCTTCCACTGGCCGGATCGAGGCGATCAAGCTCAGCTCGCTCGCCGGCGCCTACTGGCGCGGCGACGAGAAGCGCCAAATGCTGACCCGGATCTACGGCACGGCCTTCTTCTCGAAGAAGGAGCTCAACAAGCACCTGGAGTTGATCGAGCAGGCGAAGAAGCGCGACCACCGCCGCCTCGGCCCCCAGCTCGGCATCTTCATGCTGCGCGAGGAGGCGCCCGGGATGCCCTTCTGGCTGCCCAACGGAACGACCCTGCTGCACTTGATCGAGGGCGAGGTCCAGGCCCAGCTGCGCAAGCGCGGCTACAAGGAGATCGCCACGCCGCAGGTGCTCGACGAGGAGCTCTGGCATCGCTCCGGGCACTGGGACAACTACCGCGACGACATGTACTTCATGCAATCCGACGAGAAGCGCCTGGCGCTGCGGCCGATGAACTGCCCCGGCGCCTGCCTCGTCTTCGACTCCGAACGCCACTCCTACCGCGAGCTGCCGCTGCGCCTGGCCGAGTTCGGCCGCGTCTCCCGCAACGAGCGCGAGGGCGTCCTGCACGGGCTGCTGCGGGTGCGCGCCTTCACCCAGGACGACGCCCACGTTTACTGCACCGAGGAGCAGATCGCCGACGAGGTCGCCGATATCTGCGAGGCGATCGACGAGCTTTACGCTCGCTTCGGCTTCGAGGACGTGCGGGTCGAGCTCTCGACCCGGCCGGAGAAGTCGATGGGCTCTGAGCAGCAGTGGGACAAGGCCGAGGCGGCGCTGACGGAGGCGCTCGACCGCCAGGGCCGCGAGTACGAGCTCAACCCCGGTGACGGCGCCTTCTACGGACCGAAGATCGACTTCCACGTCACCGACGCGCTCGGCCGCTCCTGGCAGTGCGGCACCTGCCAGCTCGACTTCCAGATGCCCGAGCGTTTCGACCTCAGCTACGTCGGCGCCGACGACGGGGCGCATCGCCCCGTGATGATCCACCGCGCCCTGCTCGGCTCGATGGAGCGCTTCGCCGGGATCCTGATCGAGCACTACGCCGGCCGCTTTCCGGTCTGGCTGGCGCCGGTGCAAGCGATCGTCTTGCCGGTCTCCGACAAGCACAACGAGTACGCCGGGCGGGTCCTCGCCGAGCTGCGCGAAGCGGGCGTGCGGGTCGAGTCCGACGACCGCTCCGAGTCGGTCGGCAAGAAGATCCGCGACGCCGAGCTGGGTCGCTATCCCTACATGCTGGTCGTCGGCGACCGCGAGCAGGAGGCCGGGGGAGTGGCCGTTCGTTCGCACGCCGACGGCGAGCTGGGCGCGATGCCCTTGGCTGACTTCGCCGGCCGAGTCAACGTCGAGAGCGTGTCTTCCTGACCCAGGGCTTGCCACTTCGCATCCTCTGTCTATACTCCGGACACTTGATCGCAGGCACCCCAAACACCCCACGCCGCTGAGCGTCCCGTGCCTGTCTCCCTACCTCTCGTCCGCTTGAAGCTCCACACCTCACTTAGATAGTGCCGGTCCCGCGTAGGTTCGACCGGCGCCCACCAGAGCGCGATACGACCCGGATCAACGAGCGGATCCGCGTCCCCAAAGTGCGCCTGATCGGCGCCGAGGGGGAGCAGCTCGGGATCGTCGACATCGATGAGGCACTCAAACGCGCCCAGGACGCAGACCTCGACCTGGTTGAGGTCGCGCCCGGCTCGAAGCCGCCTGTCACCCGCCTGCTCGACTACTCGAAGTACAAGTACGAGCAGGAGCAGAAGCAAAAGCAGGCCCGCAAGCACCAGCAGCAGGTCAACATCCGCGAGATCAAGCTGCGGCCGAAGATCGCCCAGCACGACTACGAGACCAAGAAGGGGCACGTCGAGCGCTTCTTGCGCCACCAGGACAAGGTCAAGATCACGATCATGTTCCGCGGCCGCGAGCAGGCGCATCCGGAGCGGGGCAGGGCACTGCTGCAGAAGCTCTATGAGGATCTCGACGGCCTCGCCGTTATCGAGTCTCAGCCTTTGCAGGAAGGGCGCAACATGAGCATGCTGCTGGCGCCTGGCAAAGAGGCGGCCAAAGTCGAGGACGAGGGCGCGGAGGAGCCCAGCGACGAGGCAGCGCCCGCCGCGGCCCAGAAACCGGCCGCCGAGGAGACTGCCGAGACTGAGGAGGGACCGGCGACTGAGGAGACACCGGTTGCCGAGGAGACGCCTGCTGTCGAGGACGAGCCCGCCGATGAGAACGCCGCCGAGGATGCGCCCGGCGACGACGCAGCAGCGGCTTAGCTCCCTTCGCGTCCCACTACTACTTCGGCGATTCGCTCGGACGCGTGGCCGTCCCATAGGGGCGGTGGCTCCGGTCGCCCTGGAGGGCGCTGAGCTAGAGCCGCCGGGATCTGGGAGATCGCGGCGGGATCGAGGCCGAGCAGGGTGTTGGTGCCGGCGGTGATCGTTATCGGTCGCTCGGTGTTGTCCCGCAGGGTGAAGCAGGGGATGCCAAGGTAGGTCGTCTCCTCCTGGATGCCGCCCGAGTCGGTTAGGACGGCTCCGGCGTCGGCGAGGAGCGAGAGGAAGTCGATGTAGCCGAGCGGGTCGCAGAGCAGCAGGCCTGGGTGCTCGGAGGCGATCGCCTCCATCATCGTCCGGGTGCGCGGATGCACGGGGAAGACGACTGGCATCGCGCGCGCCAGGGCGGCGAGCTGCTCGATCGCGGCCGGCAGCAGCGGACCGTCGACGAGGGCCGGGCGGTGCAGGGTGACGAGGACGTATGAGCCGGGCTCGACGCCGAGGCGAGTCGCCGTGCCGGTGGAGCGGAAGCGATCTTCGAGGGCGACGAGCGTGTCGATCATCGTGTTGCCGACCAGGTGAATCCGCCCGGCGGGAATGCCGTCGGCGTGGAGGTTGTCGTTGGCCTCGGGGCTGTGGATGAAGAGCTGATCGGAGAGCTGGTCGGTGACGATCCGGTTCAGCTCCTCGGGCATCGTGCGGTCGAAGCTGCGCAGGCCGGACTCGATGTGGGCGACCGGGATCTGCATCTTGGCAGCGGTCAGAGCCGCCGCCATGGTTGAGTTGACGTCACCGGGAACCATCACCAGGTCCGGGCGCTCCTCCACCAGTACCGGCTCCAGCCGTTCCATCACCCGCGCCGTCTGCTGTGCGTGGCTGCCCGATCCGACCTCGAGCATGTGGTCGGGCGCCGGTACGCCGAGCTGCTCGAGGAAGACCTCCGACATCAGCCGGTCGTAGTGCTGGCCGGTGTGGACGATCGCCTGCCGCCCCTCCGGCGATCGCTCGCGCAGGGCGCCGATCACCGGCGCCGTCTTGACGAAGTTGGGACGGGTTCCGACCACGTAGACGATGCGCATCGGGCGCCACAGTACCCTGCGCCCCGCCTTTCGCCTGCAAAAGGGAGAGCAAAAGACTCTCAGGCGCGCGCGTCTGCTTCAATAGCGGACCCGATGCCCAAGATGAAAACTCACTCCGGCGCCAAGAAGCGCTTTCGCAAGACCGCGACGGGCAAGCTGCGCGGGCGGCGCGCCTACTCGAGCCACATCCTCGAGAAGAAGTCGCCGAAGCGCAAGCGGCGGATGGCGCGGCCGGTGGAGATCGCTCCGTCTGACACCCGGACGGTGCGCAAGCTGCTTGGAGGCGGCAAGTGAGCCGGGTCAAGCGGTCCGTACACGCGCGCAAGAAGCGCCGCAAAGTCCTTAAGGAAGCGAAAGGCTATTTCGGCCGCAAGCACTCCTCTTACCGTTTCGCCAAAGAGCAGGTGCAGCGCTCTGGGATGTACGCCTACCGCGACCGGCGCAACCGCAAGCGCGAGTTCCGCCGTCTCTGGATCACCCGCATCAACGCCGCCGCACGGCTGGAGGGCATGAGCTACTCCGAACTGATTCACGGTCTCAACGGGGCCGGGGTCGAGGTCAACCGCAAGATGCTCGCCGAGATCGCGGTCTCAGACCGCGAGGCCTTCCGCCGATTTGTGGAGCTAGCCCGGGAGGGTGCGGCCGCCTAGCCGCAGCCAAGCACTCCACTTTCCCGGGCGGGCCGTCTTCACGGCCCGCTTTTTTTGTTCCAGGAGAAGAAACACGAGACAAGAAGACACAAACGACCGCACATCATCCGATGATCGAAAGCCCCCAAAACGAGAAGCTGAAGCTGGTCCGCAAGCTGCGCGAGCGCAAGCACCGCGAGCGCGAGAGCGCCTTCGTCAGCGAGGGCGAGGATCTGCTCGAGGCCGGGCTCGCTGCCGGCGCGGAGCCGCGCTTCGTGCTCGTCGCGGCGGGCAGCGGCCTAACCGGGGAGGAGGTCGAGGCCGAGTTGCTCGCCGGGGCCTCGGCCCTCGGCTCGGGCACCCGGGCGATCGCCGTCTGGCCGCAACGTTGGACCGAGCCGGGCGGTTCGCCCTGCCTCTACCTGCACGGGGTCGGCGATCCCGGCAACGTCGGCACGATCATTCGCACCGCGCACGCTTTGCTCGAGGGCACCGTCGCGCTTGGCCCCGATTGCGCCGATCCCTTCTCGCCGAAGGCCGTGCGGGCCAGCATGGGCTCGATCTTCGGCCAACCGGTTGCGCGGGCCGAAGTCGGGGAGACGCCGGCGCCTCGCGCTGCCCTTGTCGCTCACGACGGCGAGGCCCCATCGGCGCTGTCGGGGGCGGCCACGCTCTGCCTCGGTGCCGAGCGCGAGGGGCTCCCGGACGAGGTGCTCGCCGAGTGCGAGACCCGGGTAACGATCCCACTCCGTCCCGGTGGCGTCGAGTCACTCAACGTCGCCGCCGTGGCTGCGATCTGCGCCGAGCGGATATCGTCGCTCGCCATGCCGAAGGGCTCTGATGGCAACTGACGGAGGGCTTGAACGGATCGAGGAGATCAGGGTCGAGGCCGCCGCGGCGATCGAGGCCGCCGCCGGTACGGCCGAGCTGGAGGAGCTGCGGGTCCGCTACCTCGGCCGCAAGGCCGAGCTGACCGCGATCCTGCGCGGGATCGCGGAGTTGCCGGCGGAGGAACGGGGCAAGGTCGGCGGCGGCGCCAACAGGGCGCGCAAGGAGCTGGAGTCTCTGCTGGAGTCGCGGGCGGAGACGCTGGATGCCGGCGAGCTCGAGTCGCGGCTCGCTGCGGACAGTGTCGACGTCACCCTGCCCGGCGCACCGCCGCGGCCGGCCGGCCACATCCACCTGATCACCCGCACCACGCGCCAGATCGAGGACGTGATGGTCGGCCTCGGCTACCGGGTGATGGAGGGCCCGGAGATCGAGCACGACTACTACAACTTCACCGCTCTCAACCACCCCCCCGGACACCCGGCGCGGATGCTGCAGGACACTTTCTACGTCCAGTCCGACCCCGAGGTGCTGCTGCGCACGCACACCTCGCCGGTGCAGACCCGCAGCATGGAGGCGCAGCCGCCGCCGATCTTCATGATCGCCCCGGGCAAGGTCTACCGGCGCGACTCCGACGCCACCCACAGCCCGATGTTCCACCAGGTCGAGGGATTGGCGATCGGCGAGGGGATCACGCTCGCCGACCTGCAGGGCACGCTCGACGAGATGCTGCGGGCGATCTTCGGCGGCAACCGCGAGGCGCGGATGCGGCCGCACTTCTTCCCCTTCACCGAGCCCAGCGTCGAGTTCGACGTCTCCTGCTTCCAGTGCGAGGGAAGCGGCACGCTCGCGAGCGGCGAGCGCTGCAACCTCTGCAAGGGGATCGGCTGGATCGAGGTCGGCGGCGCCGGCATGGTCGATCCCAACGTGCTCGGCTTTGTCGAATCGAACGGCTACGACCCGGAGCGGGTGCAGGGCTTCGCCTTCGGCATGGGGGTCGAGCGGATCGCGATGCTGCGCCACGGCGTTCCCGACCTGCGGCGCTTCTTCGACAACGACGTCCGCGTCTTGGGGCAGTTCTCGTGAAGGTCCCTTACTCGTGGCTGCGCGAGTACTGCGATCCCGGCGTCGAGCCGGGCGAGCTCGCCGAGCGGCTGGCGATGACCGGGACCGAGGTCGAGCGGGTCGGGACGATCGGGCCATCCTCGGCCGAGGGCTTCGTCGTCGGCAGGGTGCTGAGCGCCGAGCCGCACCCCAACGCCGACCGGCTGCGCGTCTGCACGGTCGACACCGGCGACGGCGAGCGGACCATCGTCTGCGGTGCCCCCAACGTCGCCGCGGGGCAGACCGTTCCGGTGGCGTTGCCGGGAGCGACGCTCCCGGGCGGCCACAAGATCGGCATGGCGAAGCTGCGCGGGGTCGAGTCGGCCGGGATGATCTGCGCCGCCGCCGAGCTCGAGCTGGGGGAGGGGCCGGCCGGCATCCTCGTGCTCGAGGACGACGGCCTCGCGCCGGGGACTCCGCTGGCCGAGGTGCTGCCGCTGGCCGAGCCGGTGCTCGAGCTTGAGGTGACGCCGAACCGGGTCGATTGCTTCGGCGTCTACGGGGTCGCCCGCGAGGTCCACGCGATCAGCGCCGCGCCGCTGAGCGTCGAGCCCTGGGCCGAGGACGCACCCGCCGACGGCGAGGGCGAGGTCGGCGACTACGCCTCGGTCAGCGTCGAGGTTCCGGACCTTTGCCCGCGCTTTACCGCGCGTGTCTTCACCGACGTGACGATCGCCCCCTCGCCGCCCTGGCTGCAGGCGCGGCTGACCGCGGCCGGCCAGCGGCCGATCAACAACGTCGTCGACATCACCAATTACGCGATGCTCTTGACCGCGCAGCCGTTGCACGCCTTCGATCTCGACAAGGTCCCCGAGGGCGCGCTGACGGTTCGCGCCGCCTCGGACGGCGAGAAGATGAAGACCCTCGACGACGTCGAGCGCACTTTCGACGCCGAGACGGTCCTGGTCTGCGACAGCAACGGCGCCTCCGGCATCGCCGGGATCATGGGCGGGCAGGTCTCGGAGGTCTCCGAGGGGACGACCAGCGTCCTGCTCGAGGTCGCGACCTGGAACGGGACCAACATCCTGCGCACCTCGCGGATGCTCTCGCTGCGCTCCGAGGCCTCCTCGCGCTTCGAGAAGCAGCTCCATCCCGAGCTCTGCATGCGGGCCCAGCGGATCGCCTCGCGGTTGATCGTCGAGCTCTGCGGCGCCAAGCTCGTGCCGGGGATGATCGACGTCGCCGCCGGGATCCCCGGGCCGCGGCAATTGACCCTGCGCGGCGAGCGGGTCGAGGGCCTGCTGGGAATGGAGATCGAGCAGGCCGCCCAGGTCGCCTACTTGGAGCGGCTCGGCTTCGGCGCCGAGCCTGCGGGCGCCGATCTCGAGGTCACGGTGCCGCCCGACCGCCACTACGACGTCACCCGCGAGGTCGACCTGATCGAGGAGGTCGGACGCGTCCACGGACTCGACCGGCACCTGCCGAGCACCCTGCCCGCTGTCGCCGGCAGGGTCGGCGGCCTCAGCCGCGAGCAGCGCCTGCGCCGTCGGGTCGAGGACACAATGCGGGATCTCGGCTTCGACGAGGTCGTCGGCTGGAGCTTTACCGACCCGGGCGAGCCGGGCCGGTTGCGGATTCCCGCCGACGATCCAGGCGCGAATGGCGTCGTCCTCTCGAACCCCCTGTCAGAGGATCAGTCGGTGATGCGGACGATCCTGCTCGGCTCGCTGCTCGACATCGCTCAGCGCAACTTGGCTCGTAGCGCCGACCGCGTCGCCCTCTTCGAGTCGGGCCGCGTCTACCTCCCGCCTGGGTCGAGTCCGCGAAAACCCTTGCATGACACGGGTAGTCGCGACTTCTACATTCTCGCTGGAGCGTTCGCCGGAGAGCGGCCGGCGCCGGTGACAGAGCCACACCGGATCGGCTGCCTCGCGGCCGGTCCCCTGGTGGCCAAGTCCTGGCGCGGCGGCGGCGAGCCCGCCGATTTCTTTGCGCTCAAGGGCGTGCTCGAAGGGCTGGCCGGCCAGCTCGGCGTCGAGCTTTCGGCCGAATTTGCCGAGCAGCCGTTCCTGCATCCAGGCCGCTCGGCCGGGGTCAGCGTCGGCGACGAAACGGCGGGTTGGATCGGCGAGTTGCACCCGCTCGTCTGCCGGGCCTGGGACCTCGAGGCCGCGGCTGCATTCGAAGTCGACCTGGCGGTCCTTCTCGCCGCATCGCCGGCTGGGGAGGAGACCTTCGAGGACGTGACGACCTTTCCCGCCGTCCACCAGGACCTGGCGGTTGTCGTGCCGGCCGATGTTGCGGCCGCCCGGCTGCGCGAGGCCGTACTCGTTGCCGGCGGCGAGCTGTTGCACGCTGCCGAGGTCTTCGATCTCTACGAGGGCGAGCAGCTCGGCGAGGGCAAGAAGAGCCTTGCTCTGCGGCTCGAGTTCCGCGCCGCCGACCGCACCCTCACCGACGAGGAGGTCGTCGCCCAGCGGGTCGCGATCGAGGCCGAGCTGACAAAGATCGGGGGGTCGCTCCGTGGCTGACATCGGCGCCCAACCGCTTCACGGCGATCCCGCCGCCCGGGTTCTCGTCGCCGGTGCTTCCGGCTTTACAGGTGCCCTCGCGGCGCAGATCGTCTGGCGCCACCCGAAGCTGGAGCTGGTCGCGGTCACATCGCGCAGCGACGCCGGCAAGCGGCTCGACAGCCTCTACCCGCGCTACCGGGTGCCGCTGCAGCTGACCGAGCTCGACCTCGATCGGGTCGAGGGGGTCGACGCGGCTATCGTCGCTTACCCTCACGGCGCTTCTGCACCGGCAGTGGCGGCGCTGCGCGATCAGGGCATTCTCGTCGTCGACCTCTCCGCAGACTTCCGCCTGCGCGACCTTGCCACCTACGAGCGCTGGTACGGCGAGCACGGCGCCACCGACCTCTTCGGCAAGGGCGTCTACGGGCTGACCGAGATGTATCGCGACGAGCTGCGCTCGGCGAAGCTGGTCGCCACGCCCGGCTGCTACCCGACCGCGAGCGTGCTGGCGCTGGCGCCGCTGGCCGAAAAGGGCCTGCTTGCCGACGTCGTCATCGACGCCAAGCAGGGTGTTTCCGGCGCCGGTCGTGGCGGTGGCGACGCGATGCACTACGTCTCGATGGACGAGAACGCCTTCGCCTACAAGACCGAGGGGCATCGCCACCGGCCCGAGATCGAACAGGAGCTGGCGGTGCTGGGCAGTCCGGCCCCGGTCACCTTCGTCCCGCACCTGCTGCCGCTCGACCAGGGCGAGCTGACGAGTTGCTACGCCCAGACCAGCGAGCCGATCGGCAAGGACGCGGTGCAGGCGCTCTACCGCGAGCGCTACGACGACGAGCCCTTCGTCCACGTCGTCGACCGCCCGCCCGGGCTGCGCGATGTGCGAGATACGAATGAGTGCCACGTCTACGTCACGGTCGAGGAGCGCGGCCGCGTGCTCGCCTTCTCGGCAATCGACAACCTCTGGAAGGGGGCATCCGGCCAGGGCGTGCAGAATCTCAACCTGATGCTGGGCCTCGACGAGAGGCTGGGACTGAGATGAGCGACGGCTTCTTCAAGTCGCGCTGGGTCGAGCCCCCCGCGGGGGTGGAGGAGCTCGATCCCGCCCAGCTTGCGCCGGGCTTCCGCGCCGGCGGCGCTCACTGCGGTCTCAAGGGCGGCGGCAAGACCGACATAGGTTTGATCGTCTGCGACGTGGAGGAGGTTTCCTCGGCGGTGCTGCTCACCCGCAATGCCTCGGCCGCGGCGCCGGTGCGGGTGATCCGCGAGCGCTGCGAGCGGGGCGCGATCCGCGCCGCGGTGGTCAATGCCGGCAACGCCAACGCCGAGACCGGTGAGCAGGGTCACGCCGACGCGGTGGCGATGTGCGACGAGGCGGCGGCCCAGCTGGGCCTGCGGCCCGAGACCGTCGCGGTCGGCGAGACCGGCGTGATCGGCGTGCCGCTGCCGATCGAGGCCGTCCTCGCTGGAATCGGCGAGGCCGCCGGGGCCCTTTCCGAGACGGGCGGCGCCACCTTCTCCGACGCGATCCTGACCACGGACCGCTGGCCCAAGCGCTGCACCCTGCGGGCCGGCGGCGTGACGATCTCCGCCCAGGCAAAGGGCGGCGGGATGATCCAGCCGAACATGGCGACGATGCTCTGCTTCGTGCAGACCGATGCCCTGGTCGACGACCCCGACGCTGCCCTGCGCGCGGCGAGCGATGCCTCCTTCGAGCGGATCACCGTCGATGGACAGATGAGCACCAACGACACCGTCTTGCTGCAGGCGACTGGCGCCGCCGGCGTGCCGCTGCCCGAGGGCCTGCTCGAGGCGGTCCTCCTGCAGCTGGCGATCGAGGTCGTCGCCGACGGCGAGGGCTCCTCGCGGGTCGGGCGGGTGCAGGTCGACGGCGCTGCTTCGGCCGCCGAGGCCGAGCGAGTCGCCCGCGCGATCGCCAACTCGCCCCTGGTCAAGACGGCGCTCTTCGGCCGCGACCCAAACTGGGGCCGGATCGCCCAGGCGGCGGGGATGGCCCTGGCGGGTGAGGATCTGGAGGAGATCGGCGCCGAGAACATCGACAACGCCGAGCTTGCCGAGGACGTTCCCGAGGCCGAGATCGGGCTGCGTCTAGACCGCGGCGAGCATTCCGCCCACGTCTGGTTCTCCGACCTGGGCTACGAGTACGTGCGAATCAACGCCGAGTACACGACATGAGCGATCACACGAGCGACGAGAGGGGGCAGCGATGACCGAGCAGGCGCCGCAATCGCGGGCGGCCGGAGTCAGCGTCGAGACGCTGATGGAGGCGCTGCCCTACATCCGCGAGTTCCACGGCCGCACCGTGGTGATCAAGTACGGCGGCGCGGCGATGCGCGAGGAGGAGCTGCGCGAGGCCTTCGCCACCGACGTCGTCTTGCTCAAGTACGTCGGTCTCAACCCCATAGTCGTGCACGGGGGCGGCCCCGAGATCACCGAGTACATGGATCGGCTTGGCATGGAGGTGCGCTTCCACGAGGGCCTGCGGGTCTCCGACGCGGAGACGGTCGAGGTGGCGAAGATGGTTCTGCTCGGCAAGCTCAACTCCGACATCGTGCAGCGGCTCAACCGCCACGGCCAGCAGGCCGTCGGCCTCTCCGGCGAGGACGGCGCGATGTTCGAGGTGGCGCCGGTCGCCAACGCCGAGCAGGTCGGCTTCGTCGGCTCGATCGAGCGGGTCGACGTCGACGTTCTCAACCACATCGCCGTCGACTACATCCCGGTGATCGCCTCCTCGGCCTCGGACCGCAGCGGCCAGTCCTACAACGTCAACGCCGACGAGGCGGCGGGCAAGGTCGCCGCCGCGCTCGGCGCCCACAAGGCGATCTTCCTCACCGACGTCGAGGGCTGGCGCGCCGACGCCGCCGATGAGAACTCGTTGATCTCCCGTGCAACGGTCGACGAGGTCGAGGAGCGGCTGCCTTCGATCGACGGCGGTATGAGGCCCAAGCTCAGCGCCTGCGTCGACGCGATCCGCGGCGGCGCCCAGTCGGCCCACATCATCGATGGCCGCAAGCCGCACTCGCTGTTGCTCGAGCTCTTCACCGACGCCGGCATCGGCACGATGGTGACGCCGTGAACCTGACCGACCTGCAGGCCCTGGAGGAGCGCTACCTGATGCGCACCTACAAGCGCGCGCCGGTCGAGTTCGTCCGCGGCGAGGGCGCTCTGCTCTGGGACGCGGAGGGCAACGAGTACCTCGACTTCCTCGCCGGGATCTCGGTCTGCTCGGTCGGCCACTGCAACCCCGAGGTGGTCGAGGCGGTGCGCGAGCAGGCGGGCCGGCTGATGCACACCTCCAACCTCTTCTACACCGAGCCGATGGTGCGCCTCGCCGAGCGCCTCTCCGAGTCGAGCCTCGGTGGCCGCGCCTTCTTCTCCAACTCGGGCACCGAGGCCAACGAGTGCGCGATCAAGATCGCCCGCAAGCACGCCCACCGGCGTGGCATCGAGGCGCCCGAGGTCGTCAGCTTCGAGCGCGACTTCCACGGCCGCACCTACGGCGCCCTCTCGGCGACGCCGGCGCTCGCCACCAACCCGGACATGGCGCCGATGCTGCCCGGTTTCCTCTCGGTGCCGCTGAACGACGCGGCGGCGCTGCGGGCGGCCGTGGGGGAGAGCACCGCGGCGGTGTTGATCGAGCCGATCCAGGGCGAGGCCGGCATCTACCCGCTCAGCGACGAGGCCCTGCTTGCCGCCCGCGAGGCCTGCGACGAGGCCGGCGCGCTGCTGATCTTCGACGAGATCCAGACCGGGATGGGGCGGACCGGGTCGCTCTGGGCCTACGAGCAGACCCCGGTGCGCCCGGACGTGCTGACCAGCGCCAAGGCGCTCGGCGGCGGCATGCCGATCGGCGCCTGTCTGACCACACCGGAGGTCGGCGAAGTGCTGGAGCCGGGCGATCACGGCTCGACCTTCGCCGCCGGCCCGGTCGCCAGCGCCGCAGCCCTGGCCGTACTGGAGATCGTCGACGATGCGGCGCTGCTGCGCAGCGTGCGCGAGCTCGGCGCCCAGCTGCGCGAGGGCCTGCTCGCCCTCGACGGCGTGCGTGAGGTGCGCGGCCGCGGCCTGATGGCGGGAGTAGGCCTCGGGGACGGGATCGACGCCGCTGCGGTCGGCGCCGCTCTACTCGAGCGCGGCCTGATCGTCAACGTGCCCGAGCCCGGAACGCTGCGCCTCTTGCCGCCGCTGACGGTCGAGTCGGCCCAGGTCGAGCGGGCCGTCGCCCTGATCGGAGACGCTCTCGACCGGTGAGTCTCAGCGGTCGTTTTCGAAGAGCGACCGCTGGCACCAGCTTCTCACGAAATTCATCGATCGTTCGAGTCGATGGCGCTACTGTCGCGCAGCCATCGATCAGGCGATCGAATCGGATGCGAAAGGGGGAAGCGGTGGTGGACGGTGAGATCACGGGCTCGCGAGTGAAGCGCGCCGCCTCGATGGCCGGTGCTGCCGCAGGGGTGGCGGCGCGGAAAGTCACCGCCAAGGCGGTATCGGGTCGCTCCGATGCAAGGCAGGCGGCGGCTGCGAACCAGCAGCTCAAGTCGGCGGAAAGGCTGGTCAGGGTGCTGGGCGGCATGCGCGGGGCCGCGATGAAGGTCGGTCAGACCCTTTCCACGGTCGACATGGGGCTGGTCCCCGAGGAGGTCCGCCCCCGCTTCCAAGAAATCCTCGCCACCTTGCAGCAGGACGCCGAGCCGGTCAGCTTCAAGGCGCTTGCCAAGGTGGTGACGGACGATCTGGGCGGACGGCTCTCCGACCATTTCCGGGACTTCGCCGAAGAGCCGCTGGCGTCTGCCTCGATCGGTCAGGTTCACCGGGCGACCACCCACGACGGTCGCGATGTCGCGGTCAAGGTCCAGTACCCCGGAATCGCCGAGGCGATCCAGGCGGATCTCAAGAACATGCGCCTGATCTTGAAGCTCCTCGACGCAGTCGCTCCGGGAATCAACACGGGTGCGATCGCCGATGAGATTCGCGAGCGGATCTCGGAGGAGCTCGACTACGAGCTCGAGGCGTCCAACCAACGCGCGATGGCGCGGGCCTACCGAGATCACCCGTTCATCGTTGTGCCCGGGGTCGTCACCGAACTCTGCCGCGAGCGGGTGATCGTCAGCGACTTCATTGACGGCGAGCGCTTCGCCGAGGCCAGGAAGCGCAGCCAGCCAGAGCGCGATCGGCTCGGCGAGATACTCGTCCGCTTCTACATCAACGGGCCCCTGCGCCATCGGCTGCTAAATGGTGACCCCCATCCCGGCAACGCCCTGTTTCTTGCCGACGGTCGGGTTGCATTCCTCGATTTCGGTTTCTTCAAGCGACTCGCCAATCCGGAAGTCGAGAGCCTTGTCGCCGCGTTCAGGGCCGTGCACGCCGACGACGCCGGGGGGCTGCAGGAGGTGATGGTGAAAATCGGGACGCTGGAGTCAAACCCAGCGCTCGCCGAGCCGTTCTTCGAGGCATATGAGGCGATCCTCGGCTGGGCTCTTGCCGACGGGGAGCTGCGGGTCGATGGCAGGCGCACAGGGGAGATGATGCGCCGCTACAACGAGCTCAAGGACGACGACAATTTCGATTCGATGACGATGCCGGCCGAGCATCTCGTGCTGATGCGCTCGGTGATGCTCCTGACCGGGCTGCTTGGGATGCTGGAAGCCTCGAATAACTGGCTGTCGATTTCCCGTGAGTGGCTCTTCGATGACCCTGCCGTGACCGAGCTCGGCCTCCTGGAAGCGGACTATCTGTCCCGCAGCGTGGGCGCGAGCGCCGGTTGAGTTCGGCCGGCGCGCCGAGGGTGGGCTAGCGGTTTCAGTTCGACCTGGATCGATGCGGTCGGATCTCGGCGCGCCCTAAGCTACGCGACGATGAGTCCTGGAAAACGACCGCCGGAGCCGCGCGCGCTGACCAGCAGCACGGCTGAGCGCCTGGCAGCGATCGTCGAGGCGGCCGAGCAGGCCGCTTCGAAGGTGATCGACGACGCCGAGGAGCAGGCGCGTCGCCAGCTGCAGGAGGCCGGCGCTCGTGCCGACCGGATCGTCGCCGAACGCCTGCGGGCGCTCGCCGATGAGCTCGATCCACAGATGCAGGCCGCGCCGCGCCGCGAGTCGCACCTGCGGCCGGTCGAGTCCGAGGCAGAGCCCGCGCCCGCACCCGGCCGTCGCTCGACCTCGGCCGGCGCCCGCCTGCTCGCCACACAGATGGCGGTCTCCGGCAGCAGTCGCGCCGAGATCGAACAGCGGCTGCGCAGCGGCTTCGAGATCGAGGACACGAGCGAGATACTCGACGCGATACTCGGACCGGAGGAGTAGACCCATGCACGAGGACCCGACCCGGATGATGCGCCAGCCCGATGAGCCAAAGCCGCACGGCAACATGCGCCTGCTCATCGCCGCCTTGATCGCCGTCATCGTTGGCCTGGTGCTCGCCGTTGTCGTGATCGCCAACAGCGGCAGCAGCGGTACGACCTCCACTTCGACCGTGACCACCGTGCCGAGCGAAACCGGCTCGACCACCGAGACGACGACCGGATCGACCGCCGAGACCACGACTTCGACTCCGACTGAAACGACGACCACGTCGGAAACCACGACGCCGACCGAAACGACGACAACGACGCCGCCCGAAGAAGAAAACGGCAGCGGCGGCATCGGCGCCCCGTAAGTGACCCCCGACTCTCTAGCCCAGGGCCGCACGGCTTCCTATGAGGCCGACCCGGCCGAGGTGCGGCGCGTGCTGCTGCTCTACTCGGGCGGTCTCGACACCAGCGTGATGCTGAAGTGGATCCAGGACTTTTACGACGCCGAGGTCGTCTGCCTGACCGTCAACCTCGGCCAGCCCGGTGAGGATTACGCGGTGATCGAGGACAAGGCAAAGCGGCTCGGTGCGCTCGAGTGCCACGTCGTCGACGCCCGCGAGGAGTTCGCGTCGGAGTACGTCGTGCCGGCGATCAAAGCCAACGCCCTCTACGGCGGCGGCTACCCGCTCTTCACCGCGCTCGGCCGGCCGCTGATTGCCAAGCTCGCGGTCGACTACGCGCGCAAGTCGGGCTGCGACACGATCGCCCACGGCTGCACCGGCAAGGGCAACGACCAGGTGCGGATCGAGGCCACGGTGGCGACGCTGGCGCCGGAGCTGAAGACGATCGCCCCGGTGCGCTCTTGGCAGATGGGCCGCGAGGAGGAGGTTGCCTACGCCCGCGAGCACGGTATCCCGGTCAAGGGCGGCACCGAGGTCGCGCCCTACTCGATCGACGACAACCTCTGGGGACGCTCCTCGGAGGGTCGCTGGATCGAGGACCTCGACCACGCACCCGAGGACGACGTCTTCCAGTTGGTCACGCGTCCCGAGCTGGCGCCCGACGAGGCCGAGACCGTTACGGTCGAGTTCGAGGCGGGAGTGCCCGTTGCCCTCAACGGCGAGCGGCTGGGACTGGTCGACCTGATCGAACGCGCGGCGGAGATCGGCTGCCGCCACGGGGTCGGCATCGTCGATCACATCGAGGACCGCATCGTCGGGCTCAAGGTCCGCGACATCTACGAGGCGCCGGCGGCGGCGATCCTGCTCACCGCCCACCAGGAGCTGGAGAAGTTGGTCGGCACGATCCACCAGAACCAGCTCAAGCCCGGTCTCGACCAGAAGTGGGCCTACCTCGTCTACGCCGGGCTCTGGTGGGAGCCGCTGCGCAGCGACCTCGACGCCTACATGGACGCGGTCAATGTCCAGGTCACCGGCACGATCGGCCTCAAGCTCTTCAAGGGCAGCGCCCGCGTCGTCACCCGCTCTTCGCCCAACGCCGTCTACGACGCAGACCTCGCCTCCTTCGCCGAGTCGGGCGGGCTCTTCTCGCAGACCGCCTCGCCCGGCTTCATCGAGCTCTGGTCGCTGCAATCGCGGATGGCGCACCGAATCCGCCGGCGCGGGGAGGAGGGGTGACGACCCACGACAGGCTCGGCCGGGTCGCGATTCGCTTCGCAGCCAGGTACGTCCGCCACCGCTATCGCCGCCAGATCCGCATCGGGGCGGGAATCGCCGCCCTTGCATTGGCGATTGCGGCCTACGCTGCGACGCGCAACGTACCCGAGGGCTAGCGTAGCCTCGACAGCTTCGTGGCGCGATCCATCGCGACAAAGGCAGGCGGCCGCGGTCGCCTCGTCATCCTCTCTGCGTTGCTGGTCTCGGCACTGCTGCTGGCCGCTACCGCCTATGGCGCCAGCATCGACGGCTTGCAGGCCAAGCTTTCGGCGGCGCGCAGCGAAGCGGGCTCGCTCGCGGCGAAGCTGCAGGCGGCCCAGGCCGAACTCGTGGCGGCGCAGGAAGGGGCGGCTGCGGCGAGCGCCCGCGAGGAAAAGCTCACCGGCCTGCTCGCCCACGGCGAAGAGCGGGCGGCGCGGCTCGCTGGCGAAGTGCAAGCAACCCAGCGCCATCTGGCGGCTGAGAAAAAGCGCTTGCGCCGCACCCGCGGGGTCCTCTCGCAGCGCCTCGTCGCGATCTATGAGAGCGGCACGCCGAGCACCGCCAGCGTGATCCTTGCCTCCAGCGACTTCGAAGAGCTGGCGGCGAGGACCGAATACCTCGACCGGATCGAGCAGTCCGACTCGGACCTTGCGCTGCGGGTCGAGCAGGTGCGGCATTCGGTCACCCACGAGCTGAAGCTGGTCGCGGCGCTGAAGGCCAAGGCCGTCGCCCACGACGAACAGCTTGCCGCGGCCCGTTCGGAAATCGCCGGGGTAAAGCAGAGCGCCGAAGCTGCCGCCGCGCAGCTGCACGCCGTCGCCGCTTCGCGCTCGGCCTCGCTCGCCTCGCTGAAATCCCAGATCGGCGGCTGGGTCAAGGACATCGAGGCGGCCAAGGTCGCCGAAGCCGAACGGATCAGCGCCGCCGAAGCCGAAGACGAAGTCGAACGCTGGCTCGGCGGCCCTTACTCGATACCCGCCTACATCGTGATGTGCGAGTCCGGCGGTAACTACGGCGCGGTCAACGCCTCCAGCGGCGCCGGCGGCGCCTACCAAATCCTGCCCTCGACCTGGGAACTCTACGGCGGTCAGGGCGAACCCCAGAACGCCCCCAAGTCCGAACAGGACCAGATCGCCTCGGAAATCTGGGCGGACTCCGGGCCAGGCGCCTGGGTCTGCGGTTAGAGCGGAAATACGCCCGGAAGGTGCGCGGAAGACGCACCAAATCCACTCGCTCCATCTGGCCTGCTTGGCATGATCGCCAGCACCCGTGAGTAGCGCCTCCGCCGTCCATCTCCACGCCCACAGCGAGTACTCGCTGCTCGATGGCGCCTGCAAGATCGAGGCGATGGCAGCCCGCGCCGCCGAGATGGGCCAGCCGGCGCTGGGGTTGACCGACCACGGTGTGATGAACGGTGCGGTCGATCTCTTCAAGGCCTGCAAGAAACACGGGATCAAGCCGATCGCCGGCTTCGAGGCCTATTTCGTCGACGACGTCAAGACGCTCAAAGAGAAACCGAAGTACGAGCGCAACCACCTCACCCTGCTGGCCGAAAGCGACACCGGCCTTGCCAACCTGGTCAAGCTCACCTCGGCCGGTTTTCTCGAGGGCTTCTCGCGCGGCAAGGCCAATGTCGACATGGAGATGCTCGCCGTCCATGCCCAGGGCGTGATCGCCCTCACTGGCTGCCTGCAGTCGCGCTTCTGCCGCCGCCTGATCGAGGAGCGCCCCGACGACGCCCGCGCCCACCTCGATGACCTGATCCAGGCCTTCGGGCCCGAGCAGGTCTATTTCGAGGTGCAGAAGAACGGCATCCCCGAGCAGGACAAGGCCAATGAGGGAATCGTCCGCTATGCCCGCGAGCTGGGCCGACCGCTGGTCGGTACCGCCGACGTCCACTACCTGCGGCGCGAGGACTTCGACAACCACGCGGCACTGCTCTGCGTGCAGACCAAGTCGACCCTGGAAGCGCCGAAGATGAGCTTCGACACCAATGAGTTCTACCTCAAGGACTCCGAGGAAATGGCCGACTCCTTCGCCGAGTGGCCGGAGGCGGTGCCGACCACACTGGAGATCGCCGAGCGTTGCAACGCGGAGATCGAGCTCGGCAAGCTGCTGCTGCCGCGCTACCCGACCGCGGACGGCGAGGAGCCCGAGGCGATGCTGCGGCGGATCGCCAAAGAGGGTCTGCTGGCGCGCTACGGCGACCCGCTGCCGGCCGAGGCGGTCGAGCGGATGGAGTTCGAGCTCGGCGTGATCGAAGAGATGGGCTTCCCGTCCTACTTCCTGATCGTCTGGGACTTCGTTCGCTACGCCAAGGACAACGGCATCGCGGTCGGCCCCGGCCGCGGCTCGGCAGCGGGCTCGATCGTCGCCTACGCGCTGACGATCACCGACATCGATCCGCTTGCCGAAGACCTGCTCTTCGAGCGCTTCCTCAACCCCGGCCGCAAATCGATGCCAGACATCGACATCGATTTCTCGGTCCGCGGCCGCGAGCGAATGATCCGCTACGTCGCCGACAAGTACGGCCGCGAATCGGTCGCCCAGATCATCACCTTCGGCAAGATGGCGCCGCGCGCCGCGACCCGCGATGCCGCCCGCGTGCTCGGCTTCGACTACGGCGCCGGCGACCGCCTGGCGAAGCAGATACCGGAGCCGATCATGGGCCGCAGCCCTTCCTTCGCCGAATGCCTCAAGTCGGGCCAGGAGCTGAGGAAGACCTACGACTCCGAGGCCGACGCGAAGCGGATCATCGACGTCGCCCAGGGCCTCGAGGGGATCATTCGCAACAACTCGATCCACGCCGCCGCCGTGGTGATCGCCGACCGCCCGCTGCAGGAGGTGGTGCCACTGCAGCTGGCCGAGGACAAGACCGCGCCGGCCCCCGCCAACGGCAGCGGAAAAGCCGAGCGCCAGTACAAGATCGTGACCCAGTACTCGATGGGGCCGATCGAGGAGATCGGGCTGCTGAAGATGGACTTCCTCGGCCTGCGCAACCTCGACGTGATCGAGGACGCGATCGACATCATCCGCCGCTCGCGCGGTGAGGAGATCGACCTGGTCACGATCCCGATCGACGACGCCAAGACCTACGAAATGCTCGCCCGGGGCGACTCGACCGGCGTCTTCCAGTTCGAGTCGGAGGGGATGCGCGACGCCCTGCGCAAGGTCGGGCCGACCGAGTTCGCCGACCTGGTCGCGCTCGGCGCCCTCTACCGGCCGGGCGCGATGGCCTACATCCCCGCCTACGCGAAGGGCAAGAAGGACCCCTCGACGGTGCGCTACCCCGACCCCCGCCTGCGCGCGATCACCGAGGAGACCCACGGCTGCGTCGTCTACCAGGAGCAGTTGATGGCGATCGCCCGTGAGATGGCCGGCTTCTCCGGCGCCGAGGCGGACGACCTGCGCAAGGCGATCGGCAAGAAGAAGCGCGAGCTGATGGCGACGATGAAAGACAAGTTCATGCAGGGGCTGGCGGAATCGAACACCGCTCCGGGCGTCGCCAAAGACCTCTGGAAGCTGAACGAAGCCGCCGCCGACTACTCGTTCAACAAGTCCCACGCCGCCTGCTACGGGCTGATCTCCTACCGCACCGCTTACCTCAAGGCCAATTATCCGGCCGAGTACATGGCGGCGGTGATCTCCTCGGTGATGAGCACCAAGGACAAGGTTCCCTTCTTCGTCAACCGCTGCGAGGAGATGGGGATCGAGGTGCTGCCGCCCGACGTCAACTCCTCCGACCACAGCTTCGTCGTCTCCGAGAAGGCGATCCGCTTCGGCCTCGACGCGGTCAAGAACGTCGGACACGCCGCGGTCGAGGCGATCCTGCGCGCCCGCGAGGACGCTCCGATTGCCTCGATCTGGGACTTCTGCGAGCGGGTCGACTCGCGCGCGGTGAATAAACGCGCGATCGAATGCCTGGTCAAGTGCGGTGCCCTCGATTCGACCGGGGCGACGCGCAGGGGAATGCTCGAGGCACTGCCGGCCGCCCAGTCGGCCGGTCAGAAGGCACAGGAGGACGCCCAGCTCGGCCAGGGCTCGATCTTCGACTTCGGCGAGGAGACCGACGCCGGTGCCCACGCCACCCAGGCCCACCACCGCCCGCCGATCTCGGCCGAGGAGTTCGAGCGCGCCGAGCTGTTGGCGATGGAGAAGGAGACGCTCGGCACCTACCTCTCCGAGCACCCGCTGACCGAGGTGCGCGGGGCGCTGCGGGCGCGGGTGGATTGCAGCCTCGCCCAGCTGGCCAATAAACAGGATGGCGCCTGGGTCACGGTCGGCGGCATCGTCACCGAGTGCAAGAAGATCCGCACCAAGAGCGGCAGCCAGATGATGTTCGCCACCCTCGACGACGTCGAGGGCCAGGTCGAGCTGCTGGTCTTCAAGGCCGACCAGGCCGAGAGCGCCGGCGTGATCGCCCCCGATTCGATCGTCGTCGTGCGCGGCCGCCTCGACCACAAGGACCGCGGTGAGACCAAGCTCGTCGTGCAGGAGGCCGAGCGCTTCGAACCGGACGCGGCGGAAATCGCCGCCGCCCCGTCGGTGGCGGTCGCTCACACCGGCCCCTTCCAGGTACCGGTCGACGCCGGCATGCTCTCCGACTCGCTGCTCGAGGAGCTGAAGTCGGTGCTCGAGCATCACAAGGGCGAGACCGAGGTGCACCTGGCGGTGCGCAACGGCAACGGCGCGACGACCGTGCTGCAGTGTGGCGAGGGTTTCCGCGTGCGTCCTTCGGGCCGGCTGCAGAGCGAGCTAGACCACGTCTTGGGCTCCGCGGCCTTGGCTGCCTAGCCAGGCAAAATCTTGGTTTTCGCGTCCTCGCGTCCGTAGACTTTGCATATGACCGCTATCCGCGAGAAGACCGGTGAGTGTCGCCAGTGCCGCTCCTTCTGCGACAAGATGGTCGAGCCGCGCGGCTGCGTCGAAATGCGCTGCCGCTACCTCTACAGCTTCGTCGACATGCTCAGCGGCAGCCAGTACGTCGGCTGCATGCAGGATGTCTTCGCCGCCAAGGTCGACCTCGAGGCCGTTTTGCAACCGGGCGGTTTCGGCGGGGTCAAGATGACCGGCGATGCGCTGCCGCACTGCCAGTTCGCGGTCGAGCGTGCCTACGAGGGCAGCGGCGAGTCCTACGACTGCGTAAACCGGCGTTTCTTCGATTGCGCCGACGAAAGCCCCGAGGCAATCAGGGCCTTCGACCTGCGCGACGTCTGAATTTTGCCCTTAAAGCACGTCATGTTTACGTGTAGAATCGCGCGCTATGACAGAGAATGCGGCGGTTGCAGAGGCGGAGGCGCTGGTGGCTGAGGCGGCTGGAAACGATGGCGCAAGCGCCGACGGTCCCAAGTTCACGCTTGAGCTGAACCAGGACCAGAAGGACATTCGCGAGTGGGTTCACGGCTTTGCCGAGAACGTCGTCCGCCCGGCGGCCGAGGAATGGGACGAGCGCGAGGAGACGCCTTGGCCGGTGATCCAGGAGGCCGCCAAGATCGGCCTCTACAGCTTCGAAGCGCTGGGCCAGTTCTGGTCCGACGAGACCGGCCTGACCCTGCCGATCGCCAACGAGGAGCTCTTCTGGGGCGACGCCGGCATCGGCATGGCGATCATGGGCACCTCGCTTGCCGTAGCCGCGATCTTCGGGCAGGGAACCCCGGAGCAGATGGGCGAGTGGATCCCGCAGTGCTTCGGCTCCGCCGACGACCCCAAGGTCGCCGCCTTCTGCGCTTCGGAGCCCGACGCCGGCTCCGACGTCTCGGCGATCCGCACCACGGCCAAGTACGACGAGGCCACCGACGAGTGGGTAATCAACGGCCAGAAGGCCTGGGCGACCAACGGCGGCATCGCCGACGTCCACGTCGTGATCGCTTCGGTCGACCGCGAGCTGCGCTCGCGCGGCCACGCCGCCTTCGTGATCCCGCCCGGGACCAAGGGCTGCGAGCAGGGCGCCAAGGTCAAGAAGCACGGCCTGCGCGCCTCGCACACCGCCGACGTCCACCTCGACGACTGCCGCGTGCCCGGCGCTTGCCTGCTCGGTGGCAAAGAGAAGCTCGATGAGCGCCTCGCCCGAGTGCGCGAGGGCAAGCGCTCGAAGTCGCAAGCGGCGATGCAGACTTTCGAGGCGAGCCGGCCGACCGTCGGTGCGCAGGCGCTCGGCATCGCCCGCGCCGCCTACGAGTACTCGCTCGAGTACGCGAAAGAGCGCAAACAGTTCGGCCGCGCGATCGTCGAGAACCAGGCGATCGCCTTCACCCTGGCCGACATGAAGCTCGAGATCGACGCCGCCCGGCTGCTCGTCTGGCGCGCCGCCTGGATGGGCCGGACGGGGCAGAAATTCGAGAACGCCGAGGGCTCGATGTCGAAGCTGAAGGCCGGCGAGGTCGCCGTCTGGGCGACCGAGCGGGCAATCCAGATCCTCGGCGGCAACGGCTACACGCGCGAGTACCCGGTTGAGCGGATGCACCGCGACGCGAAGATCTACACGATCTTCGAGGGCACCTCGGAGATCCAGCGCCTGGTCATCTCACGCGCGATCTCCGGCGTCCACGTTCAGTAGCCGACTTCCTCAATTGACGGCGGGAGAAACGAGGGCCGCGAACGCGGCCCTCGTCGCCTGCCCGGAATCGGTGAGACCATCCGAGCTCTTCTGGCTATGGTGGCTCGCGTGTCGATCGTCGGACTGGATCACGTACAGGTTGCTGCCCCGATTGGATGCGAGGACGCCGCGCGAGAGTTCTACGGAGGGCTGCTCGGCCTCTCCGAGCTGGAAAAGCCCGCGGCCTTGCGCGGACGCGGTGGTGCCTGGTTTGCCTGTGGCGACCATCAGCTTCACGTCGGGGTGACACAAGACTTTTCGCCGGCGACCAAGGCCCATCCCGCCCTGCGGGTTCGCCTTCGGGATCTTGACCTGATCGCCGAGCGCCTGGCGGTGGCGGGCAGTTCGGTGCAATGGGACGACGCGATTCCGAATACGCGCCGGTTCTACACAGCCGATCCGTGGGGCAATCGAATCGAGCTGATCGGGGTCGAAACTGTCGCCCTCAGCCCTGGCGACGCTTAAGGCCGGCTTTGCGCAGGCGCTTGGCGGCTTGGACTTCTTTCTTGTCCGCGCCTTTCTTTGCCGGGCCAGGGGTCTCGAGCGTGGCCGGCAGGCCCTCGAAACGGGGCTCTGAGAGGAAAGCGGCCAGTCCCTGTTTGCCCATCTCTCCTTTGCCCAAGTTGGCGTGGCGGTCGCGACAGGAACCAAGCGGGGCCGCGGCGTCGTTTACGTGCAGGCACTGGAGTCGGTCCAGGCCGACCTTCTTGTCGGCTTCGTCGACAACGGCGGATAGGTGTTCCTGGTCGGTTATGTCGTAGCCCTGCACGAAGAGGTGGCAGGAGTCGAGGCAGAGGCCGAGGCGCTTGCCGCTTCCGGCGATCTCGATCAGCTCGGCGGTTTGGTCGAAGTCGCGGCCGAGCAGGCCCTTGTGCCCGGCGGTCTGCTCGAGCAGGAGCGGACAGCGGTCGCTGTCTTTGAGCGCGGCGGCGATCGTTTTGCCGGCCCGCTTCATTGAGGGCCCCAGCGGCTCTTTCACCTGTGCCCCGGGGTGCAGGACGACGCCGTCGGCCCCGATTTCGTCGCCGATCCGCAGAGCGTGGGTGAGCGAAGCCTGCGACTTCTTGCGCAGCTCCTTGTCTTTGGAGGCGCAATTGATCAGGTAGACGGCGTGGATCACCACTGCTTCGACCGGCGAATCGGCCATCGCCTCCTTGAAGGCAGCGAAGTCCTCCGACCCATATTTCGTCGGCCGCCACATCCGCGGGCTCTGGTTGAAGATCTGGATCGATTCGCAGCCCAGAGCGGTGCCGCGCTCGATGGCCTTGCTCAACCCTCCAGCTGTGGAAACATGCGCGCCGATCAACATCGTGTCTGAAGACTCTCCAATCCGCCTTAGGTTCGCCCCCTCCCCGACCGGGGCGTTGCACATCGGCGGGGCGCGGACGGCACTCTACAACTGGCTCGCCGCCCGCCATGGCGGTGGCGAGTTGGTGCTACGGATCGAGGACACCGACCGCGAGCGCTCTACGACTGAGAACGTCGAGCAGATTCTCGATGCGCTGCGCTGGCTCGAGCTGGACTGGGACGAGGGGCCGGTTTCGCAGGCCGCGCGAGCAGAGCGACATGCCCTGGCGCTGCAGCAGCTGCTCGACTCCGGCGCTGCATATCGCGACTCCGCCACCGCCAAGGAGGTCGAGGCCTGGAAGGCGGAGCACGGCGCGGATCGTGGCTATCGCGGCGAGCCGGTCGACACGGCGGGCGCAGCGGTGCGGCTTCGGGTGCCCGACGACGGGGAGACCGTGGTCCAAGATCTGATCCGCGGCCCGGTCAGCTTTCCCAACCGCAGCTACGACGACTTCGTCATCGCCCGCGGCGACGACTCGGTTCTCTACAACTTCGCCGTCGCGGTCGACGATGCCGAGATGGGCATCACCGAGGTGGTCCGCGGCGACGACCATCTCTCCAACACGCCGAAGCAACTGCTCGTGCTCTCCGCGCTCGGCCATCAGCCGCCCCGTTACGCGCACCTGCCGCTGCTCCACGGTCCCGACGGCAAGAAGCTCTCAAAGCGCCACGGCGCCGCCTCGGTACAGGAGCTGCGCGACGCCGGCTACCTGCCGGCCGCCGTGCGCAACTACCTGGCGCTGCTCGGCTGGGGTACCGATGACGACACCACGCTGATGTCGACCGAGGAGCTGGTTCGGCGCTTTCGGGTCGAGGACGTCGGCAAATCGGCGGCGATCTTCGACGAGAAGAAGCTGCGCTGGGTCAACGGCCGCTTCATGCGCGAGCTCTCCCTCGACGAGTACACCGAGGCGGTCGCCCGCCATCTCGGCCGCGAGCCCGACGAGCGGTTGCGCGGCGCCTGCGCGATCGCGCAGGAGAAGGCGCAGACGCTCGACGAGGTCTGGGCCCTGATCGGCTTCCTCTTCGAGCCTCCCGTCAACGACGAGAAGGCCTGGCGCAAGGTGATGGTGGACGGTGCGCTGCCGGCCCTGGAAGCCGCCAGCGCGGCCTTGGCCGATGCGAGTGACTTCGATCCCGAGGCGGTGGAGAAGGCCCTTTCGCCTTTGCCCGAGCGCCTCGGCGCTAAGCCCGGCAAGGTTTACCAGCCGATTCGGGTCGCGATCACCGGCACCTCGGTCTCACCGGGGATCTTCGAGTCCCTTGCCGCGCTCGGGCGCGAGGAATCGCTCTCCCGCATCGACGCGGCCGTGGCCCGCCTCCGTTCCTGACGGCCAATCGCGGCCACTCGGCCCTTCCCAATTGAACAAGTAATCCCCATCTGAACCTTAATTTTGGGGATACAAGGGCTAAACCGTGCGTCCTTTGCTGCCGATGAGGCTTGCGGAGCGTATTTTCCGCCATGGAGACGAAGCCACACACCAACGGGAAGGTCAAAGCTGACGCGGCGCGGCCGAAAGATGCCAACGCCAAGCCGGCCCCCGGCGCCCGCCTCGCCGCCGCCTTCGAGGCAGTGGAGAAATTCCCCGTCCTGATCGAGTCGAGGGCGCGCGTGATGCGCGCCGCAACCGCCGAGACCGCCCGCATCGGCGAGCTGGTCGAGACGGTCGAGTCTGACGTCGGCCTGGCGATCGCGGTCTTGCGCTTCGCCAATCGCAGCGTCGCCGCGGGCGGCATCGCCACCGTCCCGGCCGCGATCGAGGTCCTCAAGCCCTCCGGCGTGCTGGCAATCGCGGGCACCGCTCCCGTCTATGACTTCTTCGAGCCCAACGGCGGCCGCGAGATGCGCCCCGAGCGCTTCCGCGTCCACGCTCTCGCCACCCAGCAGGCGGCCGACGAGATCGGCCGCGCCGTCGGTTGGGAAGACCGCGACGAGCTGGCGGTCGCCTCGCTCCTGCACGATGTCGGACGGCTGGTCATCTCCAATCTGCACCCAGGAGACAGGGGTCACCTCGACGCGTCGATCAAGACTCCCGAGCAGCGCCTGCGCGAGGAACGCGACCGGCTCGGCATCGACCACGCCCTCGTCGGCGGCGTGCTGGCCCGGCGCTGGAACGTGCCGCAGCGGATCGCCGTCGCGATCGAGCGCCACCACGCCGAGGACGCCGAAGGCCTGGCGGCGATGGTCGCGACCGCCGACATGGTCGCCCACTACAGCCAGGGTGAGATGGTCGCGGCCGAGCGGCTGCACGCCGCCGCCAAACGCTGTGGCCTCGGCCCCGACGGCTTGCGCTCGCTGCTCTACGAGCTTCCCTACGTCCGCAACGACGTCTCGCGGGTATCGGAGCCCTGCCCGCTGTCAGCCCGCGAGCTCGACGTGCTCCGTCACCTCTCCGAGGGCATGGTCTACAAGCAGATCGCCGGCGAGATGCAGCTCTCCGTCTCGACCATCCGCACCCACCTCCACAACGTCTACGGCAAGATCGGCGCGGTCGACCGGGCCCAGGCAGTGCTCACGGCCCGCGACCGCGGCTGGATCTAGAACACTCCACCGCCTGCTCCGCTTCGCGTCCGCGGGCGGCGGCAACCGCCACATCGGCGCCGCTCACGAAGAATCAGATCGTGACGTTCGCTAAGCGGTTACTCGATGAGCGACTCGCGTAGAGCGATCGCCACCGCATGCGTACGGTTCCTGGCGCCAAGCCGGGCCAGGGCGTTCTTGGTGTGGGTCTTGATCGTTTCTTCGCTGAGGTCGAGCTCGCGGGCGGCGACCGTGGTCGATTCGCCGTTGGCGAGGAGTTGGAGGATTTCGCGCTGGCGCTTGGTCAGCTTGCCGCGGCTGCCACGCGGCGGGACGGCGGGGTCGACGAAGCGTTCCTGGGCGAGCGCGGCTTGCACGGCCTTCTCGAGTTGCTCGGCGCTGGCGGTGCGGGAGACGTAGGCGCTGGCGCCGGCCTGCAGGGCGGCGCTGGCCAGGTGGCGCTCGGCGCGATCGCCGTGGGCGACGATCCCCATGCCCGGTTCGGTCTTGAGCAGGGCGCGGATCGCCTCGGTGGCACCGATCGGCTCGGGATGGAAGCCGCCCGACCAGCGCCGCATATCGAGGATCGCGACGTCGAAGCTGCCGATATCGCGGACCAGCTCGACCGCCTCGTAGCGGCTGGTCGCCTCCTGGATCTCGAAGCGGTCCTGGAGCACTCGGCGCACGCCAAGGCGAACGATCGGGTGGCCGTCGATGACTAGGCACTGTGGACGCTCGGTCAGGACTGTTTCCGATATTTGGGGGTTCGGCGATGGCTCCATCGTCAGCCCTGGAGCCCAAGGTCTCCGATCCTAACCCAGCCGGGTCCGGGCGGTGCGGTAGAAAGTTCCTGTGATCTCAATTACCTCGAAGTCGCGCTACGCCGTCGTGGCGATGGCGGAGCTGGCCCGCTCGGGCGAGCGGCCGGTGCCGATCAAGGAGCTGGCCGAGCGCCGCGGCATCCCCGAGCAGTTCCTCGAGCAGCTCTTCTCGACCCTGCGCCGCGGCGGCCTGCTGACCAGCCACCGCGGGATGAAAGGCGGCTACACGCTCTCGCGGCCGGCTGAGGAGATCACCGTGCTCGAGGTCGTCCAAGCGCTCGACGGCAAGGTCGGCCAGGAGGCGGACGAGGCCGGCGGCATCTGGGCGGAGGGCGTCACCGCCCTGCGCAAAGTCTTCGGCCAGACCACGATCGCCGAAGTCGCCCGCCGCGAGGCCGAGGCGGCCGGCTCGGGCATGTACTTCATTTAGATCGGGCCGCATCGGCATTGGCGTTACGTACTCGCTTCGCTGGGTAGCTTGGGCACGATGACCAGTGCTTGGCACCGACTTGGCGTGTATTTGGACCTCCGCGAGGACGCCGTGCTGGAGGCACGGCGGAAGTCCGAGCGACCCGGGCATTGGGCCGGTCGGATAGGGAAGTCGGTCTTCGAAGCGGCGCTCGCCATCGTCGTTTTCATCATCATCTTCTGTGTCCTGGCCTGATCGTTCACCTGATCAGCGGCGACACGAGTCCGCGCGGCATCCTCGTGGATGGCCTTCGCTTCTTCGGAGTGGCTTTGACCATCGCCATGGTCGTCTTCTTCGTCGGTCGCTGGTTGTACTGGTTTGCCGACCGCTGGATCCAGAAGGGCTAGGACCCTCAAAGCGCTCTACGATGCGCGCGTGACGAGCGACCCAGACATGTACTTGATCTGATGCGGATCGGCGCTGAGGCCTCGGCGGTTGTCGGCGAGACGCCGCTTGTCGCCCTGCAGGGACTTGGCGAGGGCCTCGCCGGCGAGGTTTGCGCCAAGCTCGAGTACTTCAATCCCGGCGGTTCGGTCAAGGACCGGATCGGGGTGGCGATGATCGATGCGGCCGAAGAAGAGGGGCTGGTCAAGCCGGGCCGCTCGGTGATCGTCGAGCCGACCAGCGGCAACACCGGGATCGCGCTGGCGATGGTCTGCGCGGCGCGGGGCTACGAGCTGATCCTCACCCTGCCCGAGGGGATGAGCCGCGAGCGGGCCAAGCTGCTGCGCGCCTATGGGGCCGAAGTGCGGGAGACGCCCTCGCTGGGCGGGATGACCGAGGCGGTTGAGCTGGCGGAGGAGATCCGCGAGCAGCGCAAGGGCTTCATGCCGCAGCAGTTCTCCAATCCCGCCAACCCGGCGGCGCACCGGCGCACCACGGCGGAGGAGATTTGGCGCGACACCGACGGTGAGATCGGCGCTTTCGTCGCCGGGGTCGGCACGGGGGGGACGATCACCGGGGTGGGGCAGATGCTGAAGGAACGCGCCCCCGACGCTCTCGTAGTAGCGGTCGAGCCTGCGGCGTCACCGGTTCTTTCCGGTGGCGTCCCCGGCCCGCACAAGATCCAGGGGATCGGCGCCGGCTTCGTCCCCAGTGTGCTCGACCGCTCCGTGATCGACGAGATCGTCTCGGTCTCCGACGAGGACGCGCTCGAGACCGCCCGCCTCACCGCCAAGCGCGAGGGCGTGCTCGCCGGGATCTCGGCCGGGGCCAACATCAAGGCGGCCCTCGAGGTCGCCGCGCGGCCCGAGATGGCCGGCAAGAGGGTGGTGACGATCGTCTGCGACTCGGGTGAGCGCTACGTGTCCCTACCCTTCTTCTCACCATGAGCCGCTGGAAGAGGCTGGTTTCCGAGGTGCGCGCGGACGTTTCCGCGGCGCGCGACCGCGACCCCGCGGCGCAGGGAGTCTCGACCCTGGAGATCCTCAGTAGCTGGGCCGGCGTGCAGGCGCTGCTTGCCCACCGCTTCGCCCACGCGCTTTCGGGGGCCGGCGTGTCGTTCGTGCCGCGGTTGATCGCCTACCTGACCCGGGCCGTGACCGGGGTCGAGATCCACCCCGCGGCGAAGATCGGTCGCGAGTTCTTCATCGACCACGGCGCCGGCGTGGTGATCGGCGAGACGGCTGAGATCGGTGAGCGGGTGACCCTCTACCAGGGGGTGACGCTCGGCGGCACCGGTTTTCAGCGCGGCAAGCGCCACCCGACTCTCGGCGACAACGTCACCGTCGGCTCCGGCGCCAAGCTGCTCGGCCCGATCGCCGTCGGCGACGGCGCCAAGATCGGCGCCAACACCGTCGTCGTCGAGGACGTGCCGCCTTTTTCGACCGTGGTCGGCAACCCCGGCCACCCGGTCAAAGTCGACGGCAAACGGGTCGAGGGCCCCGACGCCGACTGGATTCACCTGCCCGACCCGATTGCCGAGGCGATCAAGTCGCTCTCGCGGCGGATCGGCGAGCTCGAGCAGCGCCTTTCTGAGCTGGACGGGACCGCGGCGCCCGAGGGGGCTGCGGCCGAGCTGCATGAGCGCACCGGCCGTTCGTCGGCCGGGGGCTGATGTAGCCTGCCGCCCTCCTCGTCCCATTGTCTTTGAAAGGACCCGACTTGCGTAAGCGTCTGCTGCTGCTCCCCTGCATCCTGCTCCTCTCGGCCCTCGCACTCGCGGCCTGCGGCAGCAGCGGTGGTGACGAAGGCGAAATCGAAGAAGCGATCGAAACTTCGGCGACGTCCACCAACCCGGCCGACTGCAAGAAGCTGAATACCCAGAAGTTCATGGAACAGACCACGCAGGAAAGCGGCAGCGCGGCGCTCAAGGAGTGCGAAAAAGAAGCCAAGGAAGGGGAAGGCGCGAAATCCGTCAGCGTCTCGGAAGTCGAAGTCGATGGCTCGGATGCCACGGCCGAAGTTGCGCTGAGCGGCGGCAACCTCGACGGGCAGGCGCTGGAATTGGCGCTGGTCAAGGGCGGCGACCAGTGGCAGCTGAACGAAGTCGTCGAATTCACCAAGTTCAACCAGGCGAAACTGGTCGAAGTTCTTGAAGAAGGCCTTTCGGAACCCTCGGCCGAACTCGATCCCAAGATCGCCAGCTGCGTGATCGACGCCTTCAAACAGGGCTCCCAGACCGAAGTCGAAGACCTGCTGTTCGGGGGCTCTTCGGGAACGCTCGAAGAAACCTTCGAAGCCTGCGCTTCTAACCCCTCGGCGTAGCTGCCGGGCCGGCCGCGGCCGGGGCTATTCTCGAACTGATGCTGCAGATGGACTCCGAGAGCCCGCCCGAGCACGGCGGGGCGCCGATCGAAGCTGGCGCCGACCGCGCCGAGCGCCTGCTCGGCGGGCTCAACGATCCCCAGCGCGAGGCGGTGCGCCACGGCGAGGGACCGCTGCTGGTCCTCGCCGGCGCCGGCTCGGGCAAGACCCGCGTCCTGACCCACCGCATCGCTTACCTGCTGGCGACCGGTGCCGCCCGTCCCGGGGAGATCCTCGCGATCACCTTCACCAACAAGGCGGCCAGCGAGATGCGCGAGCGGGTCGAGAAGCTGGTCGGCCGCTCCGCCCGGGCGATGTGGGTGACGACCTTCCACTCGGCCTGCGCGCGGATGCTGCGCGCCGACGCCGAGCGGCTCGGCTACTCGCGCAGCTTCACGATCTACGACGAGTCCGACTCGCTGCGGATGCTCAAACGCTGCATGACCGAGCTCGGCGTCGACCCCAAACGCTACCCGCCGCGGGCGATCCGCTCGCAGATCTCCGGCGCCAAGAACAAACTCGTCGACGCCGCCGCCTACGCCCAGGCTCAGGGCAGCGTTTTCGAGGAAACCGCCGCCGCTGTTTACGAACGCTACGAGAAGCGCATGCTCGCCGCCAACGCGATGGACTTCGACGACCTGCTGGTCCGCACGGTCAACGTGCTCGAGCTCTCCGAGGAGGCGCGCGAGCGCTGGCGCCGCACCTTCCGCCACGTCCTCGTCGACGAGTATCAGGACACCAACCACGCCCAGTACCGGCTGTTGCAGCTGCTCACCGCCGAGCACGGCAACCTGATGGTCGTCGGCGACGAGGACCAGTCGATCTACGGTTTCAGGCACGCCGACATCCGCAACATCCTCGACTTCGAGCGCGACTTCCCGGAGGCCGAGGTGGTCAAGCTCGAGCAGAACTACCGCTCGACCCAGACCATTCTCTCCGCCGCCAACGCGGTGGTCGAACGCAACCGCGAGCGGCGCCCGAAGCAGCTCTGGACCGAAATCGCCGGCGGCGAGCCGGTCAAGCTCTCCGAGCTGACCGACGAGCACGAGGAGGCGCGCTGGGTGGCGGGCGAGATCGAGCGCCTCGCCGAGGAGGACGGGGTGAAGCACGAGGACGTCGCCGTCTTCTATCGGACCAACGCGATGAGCCGGGTGCTCGAGGACACGCTGGTCCGCTTCGAGCTGCCCTATCAGGTGATCGGCGGCACCAAGTTCTACGAGCGGGCCGAGGTCAAGGACGCGGTCGCCTACCTCAGCCTGCTGGTCAACCCCGCCGACCAGGTCTCCTTCGCGAGGATCGTCAACTCGCCGCGGCGGGGGATCGGCAACACGAGCCAGGGGCGGCTCGCCGCCCACGCCAACACCACCGGCCTCTCGATCTGGGAGGTCTCCGAACGGGTCGAGGAGGTGCCCGGGCTCGGCGCCGCCGCGGTCAAGGCGGTCTCGCGCTTTCACGAGACGATGGAGGGACTGCGGGCGCGGATCGAGGAGGCACCCGTCGCCGAGCTGCTGGAGGCTGTCCTGCGCGAGACCGGCTACCTCGACGCGCTCGCCGCGGAGCGCACGATCGAGGCCGAGGGCCGCGCCGAGAACCTCGAGGAGCTGGTTGGCATGGCGGCGGAGTTCGACGCCAACCATGAGCTGGAGGGTGCCGGCGAAGTCTCGCCGCTGGAAGAGTTCCTGCAGCAGATCTCGCTCTACACCCAGCAGGACGACCTGCGTGACGAAGAGTCGCAGGTGACGCTGATGACCCTGCACAACGCCAAGGGGCTGGAGTACGACACGGTCTTCCTGGTCGGCTGCGAGGACGGCGCCTTCCCCCACATGCGGGCGCTGGAAGAGGGAGGCGAAGAGGAGGAGCGACGCCTCTGTTACGTCGGCATCACCCGCGCTCGCCGCCGCCTCTACATGACCTGGGCGCGCGAACGTCGCCTCTTCGGCCTGGCCGAGCGCAACCTGCCCTCGCGCTTCGTCGACGAGCTACCCGCCGAGCTGACCGAGCGCCGCGGCGCCGCAGCCGGCGCCGCCACCCGTTGGGATGCCACCGTGGCGGCGGCGGGAGCGCCGCCGATCGACCCCGGCCCGGCGCTGGAGCTACAGACCGGCGACGACGTCGCCCACGCCAGCTTCGGCGATGGCGTCGTCACCGGCGTGGAGCCGGGGGGCGTG
>DASYIY010000024.1:0-54265 GCA_035997045.1 Solirubrobacterales bacterium
CGAGATCCAGCCGCGCGAGAGCTCTTCGACGATCATCGCGTAGGTGGTCAGATCGAGGCCCATGCCGCCGTACTCTTCGGGAATCGTCACCCCGAAGAGGCCGAGCTCCTTCATTTCCTCGACGATCGGCTCCGGGTAGGAATCCTCGTGGTCGTAGTGCTCGGCGTTGGGGATGATTTTCTCGTCGGCGAACTGGCGCACCATTTCGGTGATCGCCTGCTGCTCGTCGGTCTGCTCACGGAAGGCGGCGGTATCTACGGCCATGGCTCCTAGCTCGTCGGTGTCGGGGACAGATGGCGGCACCGGGATTCGTCCGGCGCGGCGGCGGGGTCGAAGGATATCGACGTGCCGCCGCCGAGCGCGGCGGCAGGCGCGGCGGCCTTGAGCAGCATCTCCGCGATCTCCTCCTCGGGGTCTGACTCGACGACGATCGCGCCGCCGGCGCCGATCGACACCGACTCGCCGTCGAGGACGATCGTCCTGATCGCGACGCCGAGGTCGCAGCCGCCACCCAGGCCGAGGTAGCCGATCGCGCCGGAATATGGCCCGCGAGCCTCACCCTCCAGCTCGTCGAGGATCTCCATCGTGCGCTGCTTCGGCGCCCCGGTCATCGAGCCGGGCGGAAAGCAGGCGCGGATGCACTCCGCCGCGCCGACCCCCTCGCGCAGCCTGCCGCGCACGCTGGAGACGAGCTGGTGCACGGTCTCGTAGGTCTCGACCCGCATCAGCTCCGCTACTTCGACAGAGCCGAGCTCGCAGACGCGGCCGAGGTCGTTGCGCAGCAGGTCGACGATCGTCACGTTCTCGGCCCGGTTCTTCCCATCGCTCCGCAGGGCGGCGGCGAGGCGCGCGTCCTCCCCTGCGCTCGCGCCGCGGTGGCTGGTCCCCTTGATCGGGCGCGCTTCCGCCCGGCCGTCGCGGTCGAGCGCGAGGAAGCGCTCCGGAGAGGAGCTCAACACGGCAAGCCCGCCGAAGCGCAGGTAGGCGGCGAAGGGTGCCGGGTTGACCCGGCGCAGGGCGCGGTAGAGCTCGAGCGGATCGGGGCTCCCCTCGGCGACGACCTCGTTGGTGAGGCAGATCTCGTAGCTGTGCCCTGCGGTTAAGTAGCGCCTGCAGGCTTCGATCTCCTCCCGATAACGCTGAGATGAGCGGCGCAGGTGGAGCCCGGCGGCCCCTGGCTCAAGTTCGGGCTCGGCAAGTGCCGGCAGCGTCGCGAGGCGCCGGCTCGTCTCCTCGATCCAAGCCTCGGCACCCGGGGACGCGAGCGCCAAGAGGTAGGTGTGTCGCTCCCGGCGGTCGAAGGCAACAAGGCGATCGGCGAAGACGAAGGCTGCGTCGGGGGTCGCGGCCCGGTGAGCTTCGGTGGCACCGCAGTCGGCCTTGAGCTCGTAACCGAAGTAGCCGGCAAAGCCACAATCGAAGTCGAAGGGCAGGCCGGCGGATAGATGGCGCAGCCGTCCCAGCTCGCGGCCGAGGTAGTCGAAGATCGATTCGCCGTGGACCTCCGCCCCGCCCCGATGCTCAACCCTCACCTGGTGTGCCTCGACGTCGTAGGTAACGACGGCACCGAGCGGCCCCTCGCTGTCGCCGACGAAGGAGAAGCGGCCGCGTTCGCCATCGGCGCTGCTGTCGAGCCAGAAGGCATTCGGGCTCGCTCTATATATATGGACGAAGGCGCGCTCGGGGTCCGCGAGGAAGTCCAGCCGGCGGATGAGGAGCCGTCGCTCGTCGACTGCCGCCGGGACCTCTGTCTGACTCGCGAGCGGCATCGCGTCAAGATATCCCGGCGTGAGAGTCAGCCTCACCCCCGATCCGCAGCGCGGCGTCTTCGAGACGATGCTGGTCCTCGACGGCAGACCGGTCGAGCTCGATGCTCACCTGGAGCGACTCGCCGACAGCCTGATGGTCCTCTACGGCGAGGATCTGCCGAGCGAAGCGGCGAACCAGGTGCGCGAGGGAGCCGGAGACCTGGAGCAGGGGAAACTGCGCATCGCGATTACTCCAAGCCTGGACGGGGCGCGACTGGCGATGCGGGTCGTCACGGCCCGGGTCGATCCGGCGGCGGTGTTTCCAGGCCCCGCGCGGGGGATCGTGCTGCACAGCTTCAGCCTCGAGGGTGGGCTTGGCGAGCACAAGTGGGCCGACCGGCGGCTGCTGGAACGTGCCGAGTCCGGCCTGGCGCCGGGAGAGCTGGCCTTGCTCGTCGACGCCGACGGCGCCGCTCTCGAGGCTTCGCGGGCCAGCCTCTTCGCCGTCGGCGACGACTGGCTGGCCACACCTCCTGCCGACGGCCGCATCTTGCCGGGCATCGCCCGCCGGCGGACGATCGAGACCGCCCGCGACGCCGGGATTGAGGTTCGCGAGGAATCGCTGTCGCTGGCAAGCCTCGGCGATTACGAGGTCATCCTCGCGGGTTCGGTGCGGGGGATCGAGCCCGTGCTGGCCCTCGACGACGTGGCCCTGCGACCGCCAGGGGCGCTCAGTGCGCGGCTTGTGGCCGGCCTGCGGCGGCGCTGGCTGCCGGCGGCACAAGCGGAATCCGCTGCAGTCCGCGCAGGCGGGCGACGAGTCGGTCCGCCCGCTCGCTGAAGCTACTGAGGCTCTCGTCGACGGGCCCCGGCCGGGACGACGGCGCCCGAGCGGCAACCGGCGTCAGTTTCGCCTGCACGTCGAGGGCCGCGGCGCTGGCTCGCTCGGCCAACTCGGCCGCGCGGCGGGCCTGCTCGGCCGCATCGAGCGCCGCGGCGCCGACTTTTGTCACCGCGGCCTCGGAGGCCCGGGCGGTCGCCAGGGCAAGATCGATGCGCTGCTCGAGCTCGCCGATCAGCGGCGGCCTCGCCTGCTCGGGAAGCAACCACTCCTCCGTGCTGTCGTGCCCAGCGGCCTCCATCCCTCCTAGTACTGCGACGGGCGCCGAACTCCTTCGCTCCGCCACGAACGGGCGTTCGGCTAGATTCCCGCGGACAAGAACCGAACGACGCGAGGAGCAGTGTGAGAAACCCCAGAGACTTCTTCCAGCCGCAGGCGATCGGCGCCCCCGAGCCGCTGCGCGAGATCCCGGTCAAGCCCTCGCGGATGATCCACTTCCTCGACTTCTCCAACGAGAAGATGGTCGAAAAGGCGGCTGGAATCGCCGAGAAAACCGACATCCTGCTCGGCAACCTCGAGGACGCGATCCCGGTCGACCGCAAGGAGGCCGCCCGCGCCGGCCTGGTCCGCGCCGCCAAGGAGTCGGACTTCGGGCAGACCGCGCTCTGGACCCGGGTCAACTCGCTGGAGAGCCCCTGGATCCTCGATGACCTGACCACCCTCGTCACCGAGATCGGCGACCAGCTCGAGGTCGTGATGGTGCCCAAGGTCGAGGGCGCCTGGGACATCCACTATGTGGACCGCCTGCTGGCCCAGCTCGAGGCCAAGGCCGGGCTCGACCGGCCGATCCTGATCCACGCGCTGCTGGAGACGGCCCAGGGTGTCGTCAACGTAGAGGAGATCGCCGCCGCCAGTCCGCGCATGCAGGGAATGAGCTTCGGCCCCGCCGACCTCGCCGCCTCGCGGCGGATGAAGACGACCCGCGTCGGCGGCGGCCACCCGGGCTACCGGGTGATGGAGGACCCCGCCGACCCCGAGAACCCCGAGGCCAACCGGGTCAGCGTCCAGCAGGATCTCTGGCACTACTCGATCGCCCGCATGGTCGATGCCTGCGCCGCGACCGGGATCCTGCCCTTCTACGGTCCCTTCGGCGACATCAAGGACACGGCCGGCTGCGAGACCCAGTTCCGCGCCGCCTTCCTGATGGGCTGCGTCGGCGCCTGGTCACTGCACCCGGTGCAGATCGACATCGCCAAGAAGGTCTTCAGCCCGCCCCCGGATGAGGTCAAGTTCGCCAAGAAAGTCCTCGAGGCGATCCCCGACGGCCGCGGCGTCCACATGATCGACGGCAAGATGCAGGACGACGCCACCTGGAAGCAGTGCAAGGTAATGGTCGAGCTGGCCGAGATGCTGGCGGCCAAGGATCCAGAGCTGACCGAAACATACGGTCTCTGAACTGTTTGGGCGAGAAGGGCGTAGAACCCCGACAGTTCGAATTTTGGACCGTTATAGCCATAGGGGCGCGTAGCAAATCCCCATGCAGTTTCCGCCAGCCGCTAACGTGATTCCGAGCGCCTGCCGATAGGGGGGAGGAACAGGAATCGGCGCTCTTTATTTCCCGGATTCGTTCAATAAATCTCCCTAAAAAAGGCACCCCTCCCTCCCATGCACAGCTCGACCGACCTTCCCCTCGATCGCACCTTTTCGACTGGCGTGCCGCAGCACGCCGCCCTGGTCCAGGATCGCCCGACGCTGGGTAGCCTGCCCCGCGCCCGGCGCGGCCTCGGCTGGTGGCTGCCGCCGGTGGTCGATCTGATCTCGTCCTCGGTCGCGCTGATCGCTGTCGCGCTCTTCGCCGGCGTCGCCGTATTCCCTGCCCTCCCCGTCGCGCCCCTGCTGCTCGTCGTCCTCAACGGCGTCCTCGGCGGCTACGGCGCCAACGCAGCCAAGAACGGCCTCGGCAACGAGGACGGGATGGCCTGGCCGGCGATCCGGCTGCTGCTCGCCGCCGTCTTCGCCTGGTCCGCCTCACTGCTTATCCCGCTCGGTGGCGGCGCGCAGCTCGGCCTCTGGCTCGGCTTCGTCATCCTCGACACCGCCGGCAGGGCAATGAGCGCCCCGCTGCTGGGCCGCCTCGACCGGGTCGAGCGCTGGGTCCTGGTCGGCGACGAGGCCACGGCGGAACGCCTCAAAGCCTATGCGCCGCTGCGCGAGTACGCGACCGTCGTCTGCACCGTGGCGCCCTTCGAGGACCGCAAGAACCCGGCCGACCGCGTCGCCGCGCTGGAGATCGTCGACCGTTACCACGCCGATCGCGTCGTGATCGGCTCGCAGAAGGCCGACGACGAGAGCCTGCTCGACCTGGTCAGGTCGTTCAAGTCGATCGGCGTCCCGGTCAGCATGCTGCCGCGGCCGCTCGATCTGCTCGAGGCGCCGTCGGCGAACCCCAGTCGGGTCGGCGGCGTGCCCCTGATCGAGGTCGAGGCGCTCGCCACGCACGATGCCACTCCTTACACCGGCGCCGACCGCCGCAGCGAGCGCAAGACGCTGGTCAGCGTCGTCGTGCCGGCGATGAATGAGGAAAAGAACGTCAGCGTCGTGCTGAAGGAACTTCCCGAGGGCCTGCACGAGGTGATCCTCGTCGACGGCAACTCCGAGGACAACACGATCGAGGCCGCGCGCAGCGCCTATCCCGGGATCCGCGTCCTGGTTCAGAACGGGCGCGGTAAGGGCGACGCCCTGCGCACCGGCTTCGCCGCGGTCACCGGCAACCTGGTTGTGATGCTGGACGCCGACGGCTCGGCCGATCCCGCTGAGATCCCCCGCTTCGTCGAAGCGCTGGAGGCCGGCGCCGACTTCGCCAAGGGCTCGCGCTTCCTCGAGGGTGGCGGCAGCACCGACATCACCTTCACCCGCCGCCTCGGCAACGCTTTCCTCAGCGGCGCCGCCAACCTCACGCACGGCACCCACTTCACCGACCTCTGCTACGGCTACAACGCCTTCTGGGCGCGCTGCCTGCCCTTCATCTCGCTCGACGTCCCCGGCTTCGAGGTCGAGACGCTGATCAACCTGCGGATCGCCTCCGCTGGGATGAAGATCACCGAGGTGCCCAGCTACGAGGCCGACCGGATCTCCGGCGAGAGCAACCTCAACACCTTCCGCGACGGCTTTCGCGTGCTCGGGACCATCCTCACGGAGGGCCGCAGGCACCGCAGCATCCATCGCGACCGGCCGGAGGTTGCCGAGACGCGAGAGGCCGAGGCGGCAGTCACAGTCTGACCGCCCCGCCGCTCGACCGTCAGCGGCTCCGGAACGCTTCGTAGGATCAGCCCGTGAGTGAGCCTGTGATCCAGGATGGACCCCGCGTACGCATGAGTCACTCGCGCTTCGGCCCGGGACACCTGCCCGCGATCGCCCTCGCCTCGGGAGTCGGCCTGCTGCTCTGCGCCCTCGCCAACGCGCTGGCGCGCTCGACCGACGGCAACCCGATGCTGCTCTACTGGCTCGGCGTCCTCCTGATCGCCGCGCCGGTCTTCTACCGGCTGACCTCAGCGGAGGCCAGCCCGGCCGAGCGGCTGACCCTCGTCTGCCTACTCGGCCTCTCCCTTTACGGAGTCAAGGTCCTCCGCGACGCGCCGCTCTTCACCTTCTCCGACGAGCTCGTCCACGCCTTCAACGCGAACCAGATCGCCGACCACCATCACCTCTTCGAAGCCAACTCGATCCTCAAGGCGACCCCGTACTACCCGGGCCTGGAAGGGGCGACCTCGTCGCTGATGACGATCACCGGGCTATCGAGCTACGGCGCCGGGATGATCGTCGTCGGTGCCGCTCGTCTTACCCTGATCGGCGCCCTCTGCCTGCTCTTCCTTCGCGTTGGCGGCTCGGCCCGCGTCGCCGGGCTCGCGGCGGCGATCTACACCTGCAACTTCAACTTCCTCTTCTGGGGCGCCCAGTTCTCCTACGAGTCGCTTGCCCTGCCGCTGCTGGTCCTGCTGATGATGGCCCTGGCCGAACGCGAAACGGTCCGCCGCGAGGCCCTGCGCGCCTGGGCGGTGCCGGTCGTCCTCGCTATCGCCGCCGTCCTGGTCACCCATCACCTCACCTCCTACGCCACGGTCGCCGTCCTGCTCGCGCTCTCGCTCGCCTATTGGTACGTCAAGCGCAGCTGGAAGTCGCCCAACCCTTGGCGCTTCGCGATCTTCGCCGCGGTGCTGGCGGCGGCCTGGCTGCTGATCGTCGCCAGCTCGACGATCGGCTACCTCTCGCCGGTGCTGAGCGGCGCCGTCAAGGCGATCTTCAACACTCTCTCCGGCGAGGCCCCGCCGCGCCAGCTCTTCCAGAAAGGCAACTCGGCGGTCGGGGTGACGCCGTTCGCCGCCCGCGCCGTCGCGGTGCTGGCGATCGGCCTGCTTTTCGCCGGCCTTCCCTTCGGGCTGAGAGAACTCTGGCGGCGCCACCGCAAGCAGCCGTTCGCGATCGTCTTCGGGCTCGCCGCGATCGCCTTCTTCGCCACCCTGGCGCTGCGCCTCGCCCCGGCGGCCTGGGAGACCGGCAATCGCCTCAGCGAGTTCCTCTTCGTCGGCCTCGCCTTCGTGCTCGCCTACGCGGTTCTGGCGGCGATGCGGCACTGGTCCTCGCGCCCGCGGCTGGCCCGCGGCCTGCTCGCGGCGGCGATCTCGCTCGCTCTGATCGGCGACGCGATCTCCGGCTGGCCCTGGGACGCCCAACTCTCGCGCCCGCTGAAGGTCTCGGCCAAGGGCGGCACGATCGTCTCGCCGCCGCTGGCGATGGCCGAATGGGCGGCCCACGACATCGTCAGGGGACGCTTCGCCGCGCCGACCGCCGACGCCAACCTGCTGCTCGTGCCGGGGAACAAGTCGGTCCTTGCCGGTCCCTACCCCGACGTCGAAGACATCCTCGAAGACCCCGATCTCGGCAGCTGGCAGCTGCCGCTGCTGCGCCGCCACAAACTCCGCTACGTGGTCAGCGATCTGCGGCCGGCGAGCTCCGATGGCATTCGCGGCTACTTCTTCTCGACCGGCGGTTCCGACGAAGGGCGCCTGCCGCGGGGCGTGACCGCGAAGTTCGAGGGCGTGCCCGGCGTCGCCCGGATCTACAGCAACGGGCCGATCACGGTCTTCGACCTGAAGGGCCAGCGGTGAGGGGGCACCGCGACCTGCGGATCGCCGCCGCGCTGGCGCTGGTCTGCGCGCTGCTGGCGCCGCTGCTGCCGGTCGAGGCGCTCAGCCTCCTCTTCGCCCTGCCGCTTGCCTTCTTCCTGCCGGGCTACGCGCTGGCCGCGGCGACCTTTGCCCGGCGGCCGATCGAGCGGCCGCAGCTCCTGCTGCTCAGCCTCGGCCTCAGCCTCTGCGTGCTGGCCCTCGGCGCGCTGCTACTCAACTACGTCCCCGGCGGGATCGGGCCGGTCTCCTGGGCGATTCTGCTGGTCCTCGTCGTGCTCAACGGCTGCCGGGTGGCAGCGCTGCGCCGGCCCAAGGCCCGCGCCGGGGGCTCGGGACCGAGCCGGCCGAAGCGGCGCCTCAGCGCGACGGCGGTCGGCCCGCTGCTCGGCGCCCTGCTCTGCACGACGGCGGCGCTGGCAATCACCTTCACCACCAGGGCGGCCGAGCACGCGGACGGCTACACGGCGCTGTGGCTGCTCCCCCCCGCCCCCAAGGACGCGACGGTAGGCGGGGCTCGGGTCGGGGTCAACAGCGAGGAGCAGAAGCCGGCCGAATACCGCCTCGTGGTTCGGGTTGCCGGTCGCGACGAAATCATCCGTAACTTCTCGCTCGACCCTGGCGAAACACATGTGCTGAAGCTTGGGCCGCCGGAAGCGGCGTCGGCGAGCCCGGTCGCGGTCAGGGCGCTGCTGTTCCGCCGCAACAAAGATGGTGACGTCTACCGCCGGGTCTCGGGCTGGCTTGCCGAACCCGAGCCCTCGCGGTGAGCGGCGCCCGCGGGCCCGGGCCGGCCGTCGACATCGTGATCAACAACTACAACTACGCCCGCTTCCTCGGCGCGGCGATCGAGAGCGCCAGCGCCCAGACCCACGGGCGGGTGCGGACGATCGTCGTCGATGACGGCTCGACCGACGAGTCGCGACAGCTGCTGCGCGCCTACGAGGACCGCGTCACCGTGGTCCTGAAGGAGAACGGCGGCCAGGCCTCCGCGCTCAACGCCGGGATGGAGCGCTGCGAGGGCGACGTCGTGCTCTTCCTCGACGCCGACGACACCCTGCACCCGCAGGCCGCTGCCCGCGTCGCCGCCGCCTTCGCCGCCGACGACGCCCTGGTCAAGGTCCAGTTCCGGATGGAGACGATCGACGCCGGCGGCAAGCCGACCGGCGAGCTGAAGCCGCCGGCGCACCTGCCGATGCCGCGCGGCGACCAGCGCCAGGCCGAGCTCGCCTTCCCCTTCGACCTCGCCTGGCTGCCGACCAGCGCCAATGCCTTCCGCACCGACGCCCTGCGCAGGATCCTGCCGATCCCCGAGCGCGCCTACCCGGTCTGCGGCGCCGACTGGTACCTGATTCACCTGATGACGCTGCTCGGCACCGTGGACTCGCTGGAGCAGGTGAGCGGCTATTACCGGGTGCACGGCGCCAATAGCTACGAGCCGGCGACGGCAAGCCTCGACCTGGCCCACATCCGCGAGACGATCGGCTACGCCCGCTCCACCGCGGAGGAGCTACTGCGACTCGCCCGCGAGATCGGCATGCCTCGCCCAGACCGCATCCTCTCCCTCGCCGACCTCGGCAACCGGATCGTCTCGCTGCGCCTCGAGCCCCGATCGCACCCGATCCCCTCCGACCGGGTGGCGAGCCTGCTGATCGACTCGGTCCGCGCGGCGCGGCGCCGGTCGAACGTCTCGGCTGCGATGAAGGTCTCTTTCCTCGCCTGGTTCGCCGCCGTCGCGGTGGCGCCGAAGGCGCTCGTCCGGCGGCTCGCCCTGCTCTTCTTCTTCCCCCAGAGCCGCGGCTCGCTCAACGACCTGCTCGGCCGGCTTCAGCGCGACGGGCGCAAGGGCGCGTCCGCGCGGGGCTGAGATGCGCATCCTGCTGATCGCCTCGATGATCCCCGACGCCGAGGGCGTCGGCGCGATACCCAAGCTGCTGCACGCCCAGCTCGTCGGGCTGCGCGAGCGGCACGAGATCACGCTGGTGGCGCCGGTCGGCGAAGACCCGGGCCAGGCCGCCGCCGCCGAGCGGCTTGCCGGCTCGGAGCTCGACGCCCACTTCGCCGACCGGCGGCGCTCGCGCTCGGCGCGGCGGCGCTGGCGCGTCCGCGCCGAGCTGGCGGGGACCTGGACCCTGAAGGACTGGCCGTGGCGCGTTGTCAGCGGCTCCGGCGGCGTTCAGCCATTGGTCGATCGGCTGCTGGCGACGCGAGAGTTCGACGTGATCGCGGTCGAGGACAACCCGATGTCGATGCTGCGATTCCCGGCCTCGCTGCCCACCGTCCTCACCGAGCACGAGGCGGTGCGCGCCGACGCCGGGGAATGGGGGTCGCCGCGGCTTGCCGAGCGGCCACTGGCGGCCCTGCGCGCCCGCGACTGGCGCCGCTGGAGCTCGTTCCTACCGCAAGCCTGGCGGCGCTTCGACCTCGTTCAGGTCTTCAGCGAGAGCGACGCTCGGGCGGTCGCGGAACAGGCACCGGACCTTGCCGCCCGGATCCGCATCAACCCCTACGGCATAGTGCTGCCGCCGGCCGCCGATCCCGCCGCGGAGGTGCCGGGAACGATTCTCTTCGCCGGCACCTTCAGCCACCTGCCCAACCGCGACGCGGCACGCTGGCTGGCGCGCGAGATCATGCCCGTGGTCCTCGCCGAGGCGCCGCGGGCGCAGCTGCGAATCGTCGGCAGCTCACCGCCGCGCGAGGTGCTCGACCTGGCCGGCCCGGGGATCGAGGTGATTGCCGATGCCCCCAGCGTCGAGCCGCACCTCGATGCCGCCGCGGTGGTGATCGCGCCGGTGCGCAGCGGCGGCGGCATGCGGATGAAGGTGCTCGAGCCGCTGGCCAGGGGCAAGGCGGTAGTGACCACGCCGCTCGGCGCCGAAGGCTTCACCGGCTTCGAGCAGGAGCTCCCCTTTGCCGTCGCCGACGATGCCGCTGGGATCGCCGCCGCGACCGTCGCACTGCTCGCCGACGATCGCCGCCGGCGCGAGCTCGCCGCCCGGGCCCGCGACTTCGCGGAGCGCCATCACAGCCCCGCGGCATGGGCCGCACGACTCGAGACCGTCTACGAGGAAGCGCGCTCGCGAGACCTCGCATCGCGTCCACAGAGCGGGATATCTTGACTCGCCCCTCCAACCTCCACCTCGGCCAATGAACGCAAAGCCGCCTTACGACCTGAGCGTCGTCATTCCCAGCTACAACCGGCGTGAGCTGCTGCGGCGCTGCCTCGATTCGCTTGCGGTGCAAACGCAGGATCCGGGCACGTTCGAGGTCGTCGTCGTCGACGACGGCTCCAGCGACGGCACCGCGGCGATGGTCGAGGAGCTCTCGACCCCCTACCGCCTGCAGCTGCTGCGCGGCAAGCAGCAGAAGTGGGCGGGGGCGAGAAACGCCGGAGTCAAGGCCAGTGAGGGCCGGATCTGCCTCCACATCGACGACGACATCGTCTGCTCGCCGCGGATGGTCGCGGACCACATCGCCGCCCAGGCGGAAGGGGAGCGGATCGTCGCCATCGGCAAGCTCGTGCAGGCTCCCCCCGACGCCGACGACTGGTACGCGCACGCCTTCGCCCAGGGCCTCAACGAGCATTACGACGAGCTACTGCAGAGGGAGCCCGAGTGGACCGACTGCTACGGGGCGAACGTCTCGACCTCGCGTGAGGTCTACCTCGAGCTGGGCGGCTTCGCGACCGACCTGCCCGCGGCGGTGGACCTCGAGTTCGGCTTCCGCCTTTGCGAGGCGGGCTGCACCTTGCGCTACCTCCCGGACGCCGAGGGAACCCATGACGACCAGAAGCTCTCCCAGCGCATGCTCGAGGATGCCCGCATCGCCGGCGACGCTCACGTGCTCGTCGTCGCCAAGCACCCCTCGCTGCGCCCGATGATGCTCGACTGGGTCGGGCCGGCCGGCCCGCGCGAGCTGACCCTGCGCCGGGCGCTGATCGCGCTGCGAATTCCGCCCGCCCCGCTCGCCGGCCTGGGCAGGCTGCTGCCCGGCACCGGGCGCAAGATGATCTGGCTGCACTTCGTCCGTCGCTTCGCCTTTTGGCGCTCGGTCCGCAGCAATGTCGACCGCGATCTCTGGCGCGAGCTGACGGTCGAGGACGTGCGCAGGGGGCGCGACCCCAGCCTTTCCCCAAGCGTCCCGTGAGCGCCGCCAAGCCGCTCGAGCTCGCGGTCCTGATCGCCAGCCACAACCGGCGCGAGCGCCTCCGCGACTGCCTCGAGGCGCTCGCCGCCCAGACCCTGGACCCGGCCAGCTTCGAGGTGATCGTCGCCAGCGACGGGTCGAGCGACGGCACCGTGGAGATGGTCGAGGGCTTCGAGTCGCGGTTCCGGCTGCGGGCGCTGGAGCTCGAGAAGGGCGGCAAGCCGGCGGCCCTCAATGCGGCGCTGGCGATCTGCGAGGCGGCGGCCTGCCTCTTCATCGACGACGACGTTCTCGTCTCGCCGGGACTGCTGGCCGAGCACCTCGCCGCCCGCCGCGCGAACCCGAAGGTGCTCGGCATCGGCAAGCTCGTACAGCGCCCTCCGCACTCCTCGGACTGGTTCTCCCGCGCCTACGCGGAGGGCTGGAACCAGCGCTACGACGATCTCGAGAACAAGGTTCCGGACTGGGCCGATTGCTACGGGGCGAACTTCTCGGCCCCCCGCGAGGCCCTGGTCGAGATCGGCGGCTTCGATGCCGGCCTCGACGCGGTCGAGGACATCGAGCTCGGCTACCGGCTCTGCGAGGCCGGCTGCGCACCCGTCTACCTACCCGGCGCCGATGCCGTCCACGACGACGAAAAGGCCCGCGGGCGGATCCTCGCCGACATCGCCGGCTTCGGCGACTTCTGCGCCGAGTTCGGCGAGAAGCTGCCGAGCACGCGGCCGCGACTGCTCGGCTGGTTCCTCGACACCACGCCGCGCGAAGCGATCCTGCGCCGCCTCCTGCTCGGCCTGCGGATGCCGCCGCGCCTGCTCGCCGCGCTCGGGCGCCCGATCCCCGGCGACGGCCGCCGGCAGGTCTTCTTCGGACTCATCTCCAGGTACACGTTCTGGCTCGGCGCCCGCCGCGCGATGAGCCGCAAACGCTGGCGGGAAACCACCCGCGGCGTCCCCGTCCTCCTCTACCACGCCTTTACCGACAGCGGCGAGGACGACCGCTACGTGCTTCCCAGGCGCTCCTTCGCCCGCCAGATGCGCCTGCTCGCCCTGCTGCGCTACCGAGTGATCTCGACCGAGGAGCTGGCCCGGGGCCTGCGCGAATACCGGCTGCCGCCGCAGCGCACGGCCGTGATCACGATCGACGACGGCTACACCGACAACCTCGAGATCGCCCTGCCGATCCTGCGCCGGCATCGCTTCGGGGCGACGATCTACCTGGTCAGCAAGCGACTGGGCAAGGCCAACGACTGGAACAGCGACGGCGCCGCAAGCGGCCGCCCACTGCTCTCGATCTCCCAGATTCGGTCGATGCAGGAGCACGGCATCGAGATTGGCTCCCACACCCAGACACACTGCTCGCTCCCCGATGCGACCGAAGAGGTCGCCGAGAGGGAGATCCGCGACTCCCGCGCCGAGCTCGAGGCCGCGCTGATGACACCGCCCACCTTCGCCTACCCCTACGGACGCCTCGACGAGGGGGTCGTCGAGCACGTCGGCCGCTCGGGCTACCTCGGCGCCTACGCGTCGCACGTGCCCACCCTGGCCAAGCTCGGGGACGACCCGCTGCTCATCCCCCGGATCGAGATCGCGGCCGGCGACAGCATCCTTCGATTCCTACGCAAGCTCTGGCTGGGAGGCCTTTAGACCGCAATGAGTGAAAACGAGTTCGACATCGTCATCATCGGCGGCGGCCCTGCCGGTTTGAGCGCCGCGATCGAGGCCGACCGCCAGGGGCGCAGCGCCGTTCTGCTCGAGGCGGCAGACGAGCCGGGCGGCCTCACCCGCAGCTTCGAGAAGGACGGCTACACGTTCGACTGCTCGGGCCACCTGCTGCACCTCTCCGACCCCGACGCGCTGGCGCTGGTCGAGGAAGCGACCCCGCCGGAGGCCTGGAATCGGGTCAGCCGCAACTCGGTGATCGAGCTCGGCGGAGCGACAGTCCCCTACCCCTTCCAGCAGCATCTCGCCTACGCGCCGGAGGAGATCCGGCGCGAATGCCTCGACCTGCTGCCCGAGAGCCCACCGCAAAAGTCCGCGGCGGAGTTCGCTGACTTCGGCGAGTGGATCGAGGCCAACCTCGGCGCCGGCATCGGCCGCCACTTCATGGTCCCCTACAACGAGAAGCTCTCGACCGTCCCGGTCGAGGAACTGACCTGCGAGTGGCTGGGACGCTTCGTGCCCCAGCCGAGCCTCGAGGACATCCGCAAGGGCGGCGAAGAAAAGCACGCCGTCGAGACCGGCTACAACCGCTCTTTCCTCTACCCCTCCAGCGGCGGCATCGCCACGCTCAGCTCCGGTCTCGCGAAGCTGGTGCCGAACCTCCTGACCGACGCCCGCGCGGTCGAGATCGACACCGAGCGGCGCGTCGTCCGCGTCGAGGATGGGCGCGAGTTCGGCTACGAGAGCGCCGTGCTGGCGACGATCCCGCTGCCTCAGCTGAGCTCGATCGTCAGCCCCCACGACTCGGCCTTCGACGTCGCCTCGAAGCTGCGGGCAAACTCGGTCACCTGCGTCAACCTGGGGCTGAAGCGGGCCAATCCCGAGTACAGCCAGTACCAGTGGATCTACCTGCCCGAGGCGAAGTTCGCCGCCTACCGGGTCGGCTTCTACGCCCGCTTCGCCGACAGCATGGCTCCCCCCGGACGGGAGAGCGTCTACGTCGAGATCGCCCACGACCCGGGCCGCGCCGAGGAAGAGCTGGTCGAGCGGGCGATCGCCGACCTGGTCACGCTGGGGGCGATCGACGGCGCCGAGGACGTCGAGACGGTGCTGCCGGTGCTGATCGACTGCGCCTACGTGATCCACGATCACAACGCCTCGGCGGTCAAAGCGGTGCTGCACCGGGAGCTGGAGGAGCGCGACATTCACGTCGCCGGCCGCTACGCCTCCTGGGAGTACTCGGCGATGGAGAACGCCATCGTCGACGGGATGAAGGCCGCCCGCAAGATCGCCGGGACCCAGGTCGCCCAAGCCGAGAACCCTGGCTGAGGCAGGGGCCGCATCGCGATCCGAGACTCGCGCCGAAGGCGGGTGTTTCGGAGAGCGGTGTTTCGACTAGGCCAGAATGCCCACGTGAGGACCCGCCTGCTTCAGTTCGCGATCGCGATCGTCGCGATCGGCGCCGCCCTGGCTCCGTCGAGCGCTGCGGCCAAGCCGTGGGTCGGCGTGCGCGGAAACCAGCTCGTCGATCGAGCCGGCGATCCGGTCCGCCTGCTCGGGGTCAACCGCTCCGGTGCCGAGTACCAGTGCACCGAGGACAGCGGCATCTTCGACGGCCCGGTTGACGAAGCCTCGATCCTGGCGATGAAGAGTTGGCACATCAACGCCGTCCGGGTGCCGCTGAACGAGAGCTGCTGGCTGGGGATCAACTGGATCCCGCCGAGCCTCGGGGGCGCCAACTACCGCGAAGCGATTCGCGCCTACGTGCAGCGCCTCGAGCAGGCCGGGCTCTACGTGATCCTCGACCTTCACTGGGCGGCGCCCCGCACCTATCCCGCCGCCGGGATCATTCCCATGCCCGACGCCGAACACTCGCCGGACTTCTGGCGCAGCGTCGCCACCGAATTCCGCGACGATCGCAGCGTCATCTTCGATCTCTACAACGAGCCCCGTCCCGGGGTCCCCTGGTCCTGCTGGGAGTCGGGCTGCGAAATCGAAGACCACTGGGTCGGGCTGTACCCGGCGGTCGGGATGCAGCAGCTGGTCGACGTCGTCCGCTCCACCGGAGCGCGCCAGCCGCTGATGCTCGCGGGGATCGACTGGGCCAGCAATTTGGATGGCTGGCTCGCCCATCTCCCCGCGGACCCGGCGGGCGCCCTAGTCGCTTCGAACCACACCTATACCTCCACGATCTGCAAGGCACGCTGCCGGGCCACGCTGACCCGTATCGCCCGCCGCTTCCCGGTCGTCACCGGCGAGCTGGGAGAGCGCGACTGCCGGCACCGCTACATCGACGCCTACATGCGCTGGGCCGATCGTCAGGGAATCTCCTACCTCGGCTGGACCTGGGACGCCTACAACGGCTGGACCTGTCGCAGCGGCCCCAGCCTGATCAAGGACTACGGCGGGACCCCGACGAACTTCGGCATCGGGCTGCGCGAACACCTGCGCAAGCTCGACCGCGAATCTCGCTCGACCGCGGCGATCCCGGCCCCCGCCGTCGGCTAGACCCTCCTAGCTCGGCGGCAGGCGCCAGCGGTGGGCGAGGACGACGTCGCCGTCCGCCCCCATCGACGGCATCGGCCGGCCGTCGATCACGCCCGGCTCGACGTCGAAGAACGCCGCCGCCTGGAGGTCGTCCTGGATCTCCTGGCGACCGCGCAGGACGACGTCGATCCGGTAGCGACCGGGAATCAGCGGCAGCGAGTCGATTTCGCATTCGATCCTTGGGCCGAGCTCACCGTCGCGGACGTCGGCCAGGTTGGACAGCTCGCTGTCCAGGGTCGTCACCGGGTGGCCGAGGCTGTTGAGGATCGTCAGCTCCGCGTCCATCGTCGGCAGCAGCTCGGTGACCTCGACGACGATCTTGGCCTTGCGGCCGCCGACGACGACGTCGGCGTCGCCGGTGGCAACGTCGTAGACGGCCAGCCGCCGCACCTTGGATTCCTGCCAGCCGTCGCGATCCTCGCGGCCGAGCAGGTCGTCGCTGGCCGAGCGCTCGAGCGCTCGCAGGTACTGGTTGACCGCCTCGTCGACCGGCGCGTCGGCGATCACGCCGCCGCGCTCGAGCAGGATCCCCCGTGTGCAGAGAGCCTGGATCGTGGCCAGGTTGTGGGAGACGAAGATCACCGTGCTGCCCGCCCTCGCCACCTCGGCCATCTTCGCCAGCGACTTGCGCTGGAAGGAGGCGTCGCCGACGGCAAGGACCTCGTCGACGAGCAGGATCTCCGGTTCGAGGTGGGCGGCGACGGCGAAGGCGAGCCGCACCGACATGCCGCTCGAGTAGCGCTTCACCGGCGTGTCGAGGAAGCGGTCGACGTCGGCGAATTCGGCGATTTCGTCGAAGCGGGCGCGGATCTCTGCCCGCCGCATGCCGAGGATGGCGCCGTTGAGGAAGACGTTCTCGCGCCCGGTCAGCTCGGGGTGAAAGCCGGTGCCGACCTCAAGCAGCGAGCCGACCCGGCCGGTTACGTCGGCCCAGCCGCTGCTCGGCTCGATGATCCGCGAGAGCACTTTCAGCAGCGTGCTCTTGCCGGCGCCGTTGTGGCCGATCAGGCCGATCGCTTCGCCGCGGTTGACCGTGAAGGAGACGTCGTGCAGCGCGTCTAGGTAGTCGAACTCGACTTCGGGGCCGCGGCCGATCAGCTTCTTCGGCACCGCCTTGATCCCGTTGACGAGGCTGTCGCGCAGCGTCCCGTAGCCCTGGTGGCTGAGCCCGAGCCTGAAGCTCTTGCCGAGCTCGTGGACCTCGATCGCGACGTCGCTCATCAGATGATGTCGGCGAAGCTGCGCTCCACCCGGTCGAAGTAAGCAAGGCCGATCAGCAGCAGCAGGGCCGCGCCCAGCGTCGACATCCCGATCAGCGCCCAGGGCGCGTTGCCGGTGTCGAGCACCGCCCAGCGGAAGCCTTCGACCACGCCGGCCATCGGGTTGATCGCCGAGAGCGTCCGCCAGGGCTGGCTGATCGAGTCGGCGGAGTAGACGACCGGGGTGACGAAGAGCCACATCTGCACCGCGAAGGGGACCACGTAGCGGACGTCGCGATAGCGCACGTTGATCGCGGAGAGCAGCGCGGTAGCGCCGAGCAGCGCGGCCGCGGCGAGGACGACGAGGAAGGGCAGGATGAGAATCGCCGCCGAGGGCACGATGCCGTAGATGAGGACGACGGCGAGCAGGATCGTGGTCGAGATGCCGAGGTCGACGAAGCCGGCGCCGATCACCCCCATCGGCATGAAGATGCGCGGAAAGTAGATTTTCGAGACCAGCTCTTTGTACATGACGAGGCTTTCCGAGCCGAGCAGCAAAGCGCTGGAGAAGAAGGCCCAGGGGACCAGCGCGGCGAGGCTGAAGAGGGCGTAGGGAACGTCGCCCGAAGAGACCCCGGCGACGCGGCCGAAGAAGACCGAGAAGATGATCATGAAGGCGACCGGCTGCAGGATCGCCCAGGCCGCTCCGAGGGCCGTCTGGCGGTAGCGCAAGGTGATGTCGCGGACGACGATCTGCAGGGCGAGGTCGCGGTAGCGCCAGAGTTCGCGCGGCGAGAGCACGCGGCTGAAGCCGCTGGTCGGTTCCAGGCGTATGGTCGTCGGCTCGGCCGCGACTGGGGCGGCCTCCTCGGAAGGCTTTGGGGCGGTCATCTGCTCGGTCATCGTCAGGATAGGTTCGGCGTCGCTTGGGCCAGCCCTGGTGGGCACTACCGCCCTATCGACCGTGCCCGCCCTCGCGCTTTAGCCGTGCAGCGATCGCGTCCCGGTAGGCCTGCTCGAACTGCGGCACGACCGCCTCGGGACTAAACAGCTTCGCTCGCTCGGCCGCGGCGGCGCCCATCCGCTCGCGCAGCGCGGCGTCGCCGCTCATCCGCTCCAGCGCGGCGCGCAGCGCGGCGCGATCGCCGGCCCCGACCAGCAGGCCGGTCTCACCGCCGGCGACGATGTCGGGCAGGCCGCCGATATCGGAGGCGACGATCGGCTTGCCCGCCGCCGCCGCCTCGAGGGCGACGATGCCGAAGGGCTCGGCCCAGATCGAGGGGGCGACGCTGAACATCGAGCGTCGCAGCGCCTCGATCGCCAGCGGGTGCGGCAGCGGCCCCGGCGCGACGATCCCCGGCATCGCCGCCAGCCCCTCGAGGCTGCGGCGCCCGATCAGGACCAGGGGCGGCGGGTCCTCCAGTTCGCGGTGGGCGGCGATCAGGTTGGCGGCGCCCTTGTCCTCGGCGACGTCGCCGAAGTAGAGGACGAAGGGCTCCTCCGGCAGGAACGAGAGTCGCTCGTCGGCATCGGCGGGGGCGGGCGGCAACTCGCCGACGAAATTGGGAACGATGCGATGGTCGTCCTCGGGCCGCACCCGGCAGAGCTCCTGCGCCGCCGAGCTGACCGAGAGGAACATCTCGGCACGCCGCCGCACCCAGGGCTCGGAGAGGCGCGTGCCGGTCGCCACCATTGCCCCCTTGCCGGCGCCGTAGTACTCGAAGGCGTGGCGCATGCACTTGAGCGCCGCCGGACCGCTGCAGACGCCGCCCTTGTAGAAGAGCCGCTTGGTCGGGCAGAGGATCCCGTAGTCGTGCAGCGAGAGCAACAGCGGCGGCGCGGCGCGGCGGGCCAGCGGCAGGTAGGAGTTGACCAGCCAGTTGTGGGCGTGGACGACGTCGGGACGCAGCTCGCGTAGGAGGCGGCGCAGGCCCGCGGTCGTCTTCGGGTCGGGCAGCGGCGCCGCGTAGTGGCGCTCCTCCTGGACCGAGATGCCGGGGATGCTGTGCACCGAGCTCTCTAGCAACTCGACCCTGACCCCCGCGGCCTCGGGCGGCGGCCCCAGCGGCTGGCGCAGGGTCGCGACGGTGACCTCGTGGCCGCGCGCGGCGAGCTGGCGGCTGAGGTCCTCGACCAGGCGCTCCTCCCCCCCGACCACGGGAGAGTAGGTCTGCGCCAGCATCAGGATCCGCATCGTGGCGGATCGTACAGTCGGCTATCGCCGTCGAGGAGCGGCTGTAACCTGGCCGCGTGCCGAGCCAGCCGAACCAGCAGGGAACCCCTGCCGCTCCCTCGATCTCGGTGATCGTCACCGCCTTCACCTTCGACCGCATCGGCTCGATCGAGGAAATCGTCGATTCGATGCGGCAGCAGACGGTCGCCCCGGCAGAGACACTGCTCGTGATCGACTACGCGCCGGAGCTGGAAGAGGAGTGCCGGCGGCGCTGGCCCGACATCCGCGTGATTCCCAATACCGCCGAACGCGGCTCCTGCGGCGGGCGCAACACCGGGGTCGCCGCTAGCACGGGTGAGATCGTCGCCTTCCTCGATGACGACGCGATCCCCAACCACGAGTGGATCGAGCGGCTCGGCGCCGACTTCGCCGACCAGCGCGTGATCGGCGTCGCCGGCGGCGTCAACCCGCGCTGGCTGGACGAGCGCCCCTCCTGGTTCCCGCCCGAGTTCGACTGGGTCGTCGGCTGCATGCACTCGGGCATGCCCAAGCAGCGCGAGCCGGTCCGCAACGCGATCGCCGCCAACATGGCGATCAGGCGCGAGGAGATGCTCGCGGTCGGCGGCCTGCGCAAAGAGTTCAGCCGGATCGAGAAGAACGCCGCGGGCGGCGAGGAGACCGACCTCTGCATCCGCCTCACCGAGCGCTGGCAGGAGCGGATGATCCTCTTCGATCCGGTGCCCGCGGTCGAACACTGCGTGCCCCCCGAGCGCGGCGAGCTGCGCTACTTCATCACCCGCTGCTTCGCGGAGGGGCGCTCGAAGGCGGCCCTGGCGCGGCTGGTGGGGAGTCAGTCCGGCCTCTCCTCGGAGCGCTCCTACGTGCGCCGCACGCTGCCCCTCGGCGTCCTGCGCAACCTCGGCGGCGTGTTGCGCGGCGAATTCGCCGGGATCGGCCGGGCGGCGATGATCGTCGCCGGCCTGGGCACGACCGTGGCCGGCTACGCGACCGCTTCGCACCCGGACGACGAGCAGGGCAAGGCGGAGGCGGGCGAGCCACGGCCGCTGCGCGTGCTGACGGTGACGCCGCTGAGCCCGCTGGTGCAGGGCGGGGTCGAGCGCCACGTCAGCGAAGTCACCCGCCGCCTCGCAGCCGCCGGCGCCGAGGTCGAGGTGCTCTGCACCGAGCCGGGCGGCGCAAAGCTGCACGAGGAGGAGCGCGACGGGGTCAGGATCCGCGTCATGCGCTCCTGGCCAGCCAACCGCGACTGGTGCTTCGCGCCCCGCCTCTGGGGCGAGATCCGCCGCGCCAAGCCCGACGTGATCCACGTCCAGAGCTACCACACGGCGGTGGCGCCGCTGGCGATGCTGCGGGCGATCGTCCTGCGTGTTCCCTTCGTCGTCACCTTCCACGGCGGCGGTCACTCCTCGGGCCTGCGCAACCGCCTGCGCCGCCTGCAGCGCCTGCTGATGCGGCCGCTGCTGCGCCGGGCGGCGCGCCTGATCGCCGTGGCGCGCTTCGAGATCGACGAGTACAGCCGCGAGCTGCGCCTGCCGGCCGAGAAGTTCGCGCTGATCCCGAACGGGACCGAGCTCGCCTTCTCCGACGCCGGGCCACCCCAGCGCAACGGCCGCCCGACCTTCGCGACGGTCGGCCGGCTCGAGCGCTACAAGGGCCACCACCGGGTTCTCGCCGCGCTGCCCGAGGTGCTGGCGCTGGAACCGAAGGCACGGCTGCTGATCGTCGGCAGCGGCCCCTATGAGGCCGCCCTGCGCGAGCAGGCCGAGCAGCTCGACCTCGGCGACGCGGTCGAATTCACCAGCATCCCGGCCGAGCGGCCGGAGGCGATGGCGGAGCTCCTGCGCGGGGTCTCGCTGGTGGTGTTGCTGAGCGAGTTCGAGACCCACCCGCTGGTCGCGCTCGAGGCGGCGGCGGCAGGCTGCCGGCTGCTCGTCGCCGACACCGGCGGCCTCTCCGAGCTGGCCCGCGACGGCTTCGCCCGCGCCGTGCCGCTCGAGGAGAGCCCGCAGCAGGTCGGCGCCGCCGTGGTCGAGGAGCTTTCCCTGCCGCCGCAGGATAAGCGACCGCCGCTCAGCACCTGGGACGAATGCGCCGCCGAGCTGCTCGAGCTGTACCGCTCGCTCGTCTGAGAGGCACATCCGTCCAGCCAGGCTTGACGCGCTGAAGGGTCGGTGCCTCAAACCGATGAGTGCGGTGCATGAACGCACCGACTCGCACGGCCTTCCTTCTCTTCTGCCTGCTGACGACGATGGGGACGCTCGCATTCGCCGCGACAGGCGCCTCGGCCGGCTCCCGCGCCCCGAGCGCCGCCTGCCGCGGCGGAGCGTCCAAGCAGGCAGATGTATGCCGCCGCGCAACCGCGTCGCGGTCGGTGCGCCCCAGCAGCCGCCGTCACGGCCACCGCCCCGCACCGACCGCCACTCCGATACCGGCTCCGGCGCCTCAGACGACCGCCACTCCTGCACCGTCACCATCGCCAGCTCCCGCTCCCACAGCGACGCCCGCTCCTATTCCGGCCGCCGAATCCACGCCGGCTCCGACGCCGACCCCGGCGGCCAACTCGATCTACTGGGGCGCCTGGATCGGCAGCCAGCTCACCGGCACCGAAGCCCCCTGGGACATGAACGCGGTCTCCGCCTTCGAGGGCGAAGCCCAAAAGCACGTCTCGCTCGTGCACTTCGCCTCCCCCTTCGCCGACTGCAGCCGCAACCCGTGCTCGTACTACGGCTTTCCCACCACGCCGATGGAAAACATCCGCAAGCACGGTGCCATCCCCTTCTTCAGCTGGAGCTCGCAGTCGACGCCCTCCAGCCTCAACGAGCCGAACTTCCAACTCTCCGACATCATCGCCGGCACCTACGACTCCTACATCCGCAGCTTCGCCACCGCGGCCAAGAACTGGGGCCACCCCTTCTTCCTGCGCTTCGACTGGGAGATGAACGGCAACTGGTTCCCCTGGTCCGAGGGCGTCAACGGCAACAAGAGCGGCGAATACGTCACCGCCTGGCGCCACGTGCACGACATCTTCGCCGCGGTCGGCGCCACCAATGTCTCCTGGGTCTGGTGCCCGAACGTCGATCCGAATAAAGAATTCCGCGACTACTCCTCGATGTACCCGGGCGACGGCTACGTCGACTGGACCAGCCTCGACGGCTACAACTGGGGCAAGGCGCCCTACCGCCCGGCCGGCTGGAAGACCTTCGACCAGCTCTTCAGCTCGACCTACCACCGGATCGTCGACTCGATCGCCCCCGCCAAACCGATGGTGATCGGCGAGGTCGGCTCGACCGAGTACGGCGGCTCTAAGGCCAAGTGGATCGAAGAAATGCTGAGCGAGCTGCCCACCGCCTACCCGAAGATCCACGGCCTGGTCTGGTTCAACCGCGAAGCCGAGGGCGAACCGATGGACTGGTCGATCGAGACCTCGAGCAGCGCCACCAGCGCCTTCGCAAGCGGGATCCAGAACCCGGCCTACGCCGGCAGCCAGTTCGCCTCGCTGCCCTCCGGCGCGATTCAGCCCGCCGGCTGAATGCCTGCCGTTTGTCAAGGGCATTCGAACAAACGTCCAGTAGACCCACCGCCGGCTGAAAGGGAACAGCTGGCAGTCGATGGCTGGAGGTGCCCAGACGCCTTCGACACCGCTTCCCCGCCCTCACGGCGCTCCCGATCGCCCTTTTGGCCGCAGCGCTGCTTATCCCCGGCGCTGCCTCGGCCGCCGGTATCGCGCGCGCCTCGGTCGGAGCCGCCCGCAGCCTCGGCAAGCCGAGCTCCTGCGCCAAGCGACTGCCGCGCACAAAGGCGGCGCGGATGAGCAGCGAGCGGCGCAGGCGGACGCTGCGACGGGTGCGCAGCTGCCGCCGCCACCTCGCCACCGAGTCTTCCTCGCCCGCCTCTTCCCTCTACTGGGGCGCCTGGATCGGCGACCAGCTGACCGGCACCGAAGCCCCTTGGGACATGGGCGCCGTCTCCAAGTTCGAACAGTCGGTCGGCAAGCAGCTCTCGATGGTCCACTTCGCCGCCCCCTTCGCCGATTGCTCCTCCTCGCCGTGCTCCTTCTATAAGTTCCCGACCGGATCGATGGAAGGCATCCGCAGCCACGGCGCGATCCCCTTCTTCAGCTGGAGCTCGCAGTCGACCCCGTCCAACATCAACGAGCCCGACTTTCAGCTCTCCGACGTGATCGGCGGCCGCTACGACGACTACATCCGCGGCTTCGCCGAAGCGGCGAAGAGCTGGGGCCACCCCTTCTTCCTGCGCTTCGACTGGGAGATGAACGGCAACTGGTTCCCCTGGTCCGAAGGCGCCAACGGCAACCAGCCCGGCGAGTACGTCGCCGCCTGGCGCCACGTCCACGACATCTTCACGTCCGTCGGTGCCACCAATGTCTCCTGGGTCTGGTGCCCAAACGTCGACCCCGGCAGAGAATTCGGCGACATCGCCGCGATGTACCCCGGCGACGGCTACGTCGACTGGACCAGCCTCGACGGCTACAACTGGGGCACGAACCCGGTCCGACCCGCGCGCTGGATGACCTTCGACCAGCTCTTCAGCTCGACCTACCACCGGATCGTCGAGACGATCGCCCCCGCCAAGCCGATGGTGATCGGCGAGGTCGGCTCGACCGAGTACGGCGGCTCCAAGGCCAAGTGGATCGAAGAAATGCTCCGCGACCTGCCCACCGAGTACCCGGCGATCCACGGCCTACTCTGGTTCGACAAGTTCGTCCCGGGAGAAAACATGGACTGGCAGCTCGACAGCAGCGCCGACGCGACCAGCGCCTTCGCCGCGGGAATCCAGCGCCCCTCCTACGTTGGCAACCAGTACGCCTCGCTCGGCAGCGGTCCGGTGCCGGCGCCGAGCTGAGCGCCTCGCAAGCCGCCGCCCTTCCCTACACTTTTCCAGCCTTCGTGACGAACTCTTCTACATGAGCAGGCGAGGCGCACGGTGGGGGCTTGGGGTGATGGTGGCCTTGGCGATTGCCGTGCTCACCCTCGCCCCAGGGGCCGGGGCCAAGAGCGGCAAGCACGGGCTTTTCTGGGGCGCCTGGATTGGTCCGCAGCTAACCGGCACGCAACCGCCCTGGGACATGAGCGCGGTCACCGCGCTCCAACAGCGCCTGGGAAAGGGGCTCTCGACGATCCAGTTCGGCGTCCCGTTCGCCGACTGCTCTGTTTCGCCTTGCTCTTTCTACGAATTCCCTACGCAGGAGATGGAAACGATCCGCCGCTACGGAGCGGTGCCGTTCCTCAGCTGGAGCTCCCAGGCCACGCCGTGGATCATGGGCAATCCCGAGCCCGACTTCCAGCTCTCCGACGTGATCTCCGGAAGCTACGACTCCTACATTCGCGAATTCGCCGAAGCGGCCAAGGCCTGGGGGCATCCGTACTTCATGCGCTTCGACTGGGAGCCTAACGGCGACTGGTTCCCCTGGGGCGAGGGCGCCAACGACAACCAGCCGGGCGAATTCGTAACCGCCTGGCGCCACGTGCACGACATCTTCGCCGCGGTCGGCGCCACTAACACCACCTGGGTCTGGTGCCCATACATCGACGTGCACAGATTTGCCCCGATCGCCAGCTTCTATCCCGGCGATGAATACGTCGACTGGACCAGCCTCGACGGCTACAACTGGGCCAACGCCCGCAGCCACCCGGTCCCCTGGAAGAGCTTCGATCAGATCTTCGCCGGCAGCTATCACCAGATCGTCACCAAGATCGCACCGAAGAAGCCGATGCTCTTGGCCGAGATCGCCTCCAGCGGTGGCGGCCATGCAAAGGCACAGTGGATCGATGCCATGTTCAAAGAGCTGAAAACGAAGTTCCGCCGTGTGCGCGGCTTGATCTGGTTCGACCAGGTCCAGCAGGGAGTCTCGTGGCCGCTGGAGAACTCGCCGCTGGTGAGGCGGGCATTCGCTTCCGGTCTGCGGCACCCCTCCTTCAGAGCGAACCTCTACAGCTCCCTCGCCACAACTCCGATCCCGCCACCGCGTTGATCCAAATAGACGTGCGGCGCGAAAGGTGGATGCAGTGCGCGAAAAACGGACCTCCGGGATGACACGGGCGACAATCGCCCTTGCTGCCCTTGCCTGCCTCCTCGCCTTGCCGGCGGGCGCGAGCGCAAAGAAGCACTCGCCGCGCCCGCTCTACTGGGGCGCCCAGATCGGCCGTCAGTTCACCGGGGTCCAGGCGCCCTGGGACATGAACGCGGTCAGCGACTTCGAGGGCTCGGTCGGCAAGAGCGCCTCGCTGGTCGCCTTCTACTCGCCCTTCGCTGACTGCAACCGCACGCCCTGCGAATTCTTCGGCTTCCCGGGCGTGCCGATGGAAAACATCCGCAAGCACGGCGCGATCCCGTTCTTCAGCTGGAGCTCCTCAGCGGCAACCAAGGACGCGGTGCGCCAGCCCGCCTTCAGCCTGCGACGGGTCCTCAACGGCACCTACGACAGCTTCATCGAAGGCTTTGCCGAAAACGCGCGCGAATGGGGGCACCCCTTCTTCCTCCGCTTCAACTGGGAGATGAACGGCTTCTGGTTCCCCTGGGGCGACGGCGTCAACGGCAACAAGGACGGCGAATACGTCGCCGCCTGGCGCCACGTCCACGACATCTTCACCTCGGTCGGCGCCGACAACGCGACCTGGGTCTGGTGCCCCAACATCGCCCTCTCCAAGCGGCTGCAGAACCTGCGCCAGTTCTACCCCGGCAACGCCTACGTCGACTGGACCTGCCTCGACGGCTTCAACTGGGGAACCACCCCACACTCGCCGGGCTGGCTGAACTTCAGCGAAATCTTCAGATCCACCTACAAGCGAGTGCTCAAGGTCGCGCCACACAAGCCGATGGCGATCGGCGAGATGGCTTCCGAAGAGCAGGGCGGCTCCAAGGCCGACTGGATCACCAACGCGCTTGAAGTGATCCCGAGTCAGTTTCGCAAGGCCCGCGCTCTGGTCTGGTTCGACGAAAAAAAACAGGGCAGGCACTGGCCGGTCGGTAGCTCCAAGAAAGCCCAGGCGGCCTTCAACGCCGCGATCGGCCGCCCGCTCTTCATGCCCGGCCTCTACGGCGGCCAGCCGCAGGGCAAGATCCTGCCGCCGAGCTGGACCCCGCCGCCGCCGGAAGCGCCCCCGCCGGTAACCGCCGAAGCGCCCTGACGAACTCGCCGAGCCCGTCGAGGCACTCCCCTACACTCTGCCCTTGGGGACAGGAGGACGAATATATGAGGGGGGATTATGGGGGAACGGCGGGGACGATCTCGAGCATTGACCTTGGGTCGACTTTTCGCTGCCTGCCTGCTTTTCCTTCTCTGCGTCGTCCTGCCGGCAAGCGCACAGACCTCGAACCGCCGGCATCATCGCGAGGGCGCCCTGGTCGACCGGCGAGCAGCTCCGCTCGACCGTGGCGCCCTGGTCTATCGCCGTAGAGCCGAGGCCCATCGCAGCAAAGCCAGGGTCTATCGGCGCAGGGCCCTAACCCATCGCCGCGGCGCCCTAGGCGACCGAGAAGGCGTGGTCGACCAGGAAGGACTCTGGATCGACCAGCTCCCCAGCGCGGAATTCACTCCTCCGAGCGACGAGACGGTGCCGCGACCCGACAAACCAATCCGCAGCGGAGTGGAAGTCACACTTCCTTCCGAAGTCAAAGACCCCCCGCCCAAAAGCACGCCAGACGAGCCAGAAGCCCTCCCACCGACCGAATCCGAAACCCCGGGACAACCGCCCGCCGAAGCGGAAGAGCCGGGGGCGACCCCCCCACCCGCCGAAGCGGAAAAGGCCTCGTCCTCCATCTACTGGGGGGCAACGATCGGCGACCAGCTGACCGGCACCCAGGCACCCTGGGACATGAGCGCGGTCTCCAAATTTGCCGGCCTGGCGGGCAAGCCACTATCGCTGGTCAACGTCTTCGTCCCGTTCGCCAACTGCCCCCCCACGCCTTGCTCTTTCTACAAGTTCGCCCCACAGATGATGGAAAGCATCCGCGAATACGGTGCGATCCCGCTCTACAGCTGGAGCTCGCAGTCGATTCCCTCGAGCCTGGAGGAGCCCGACTTCCAGCTCTCCGACGTGACCTCCGGCACCTACGACTCCTACATCCGCAGCTTCGCCGAAGAAGCGCGCGAATGGGGGCACCCGTTCTTCCTGCGCTTCGACTGGGAGATGAACGGCGGCTGGTTTCCCTGGGCAGAAGGCGCCAACGGCAACCAGCCAGGGGAGTTCGTGGCCGCCTGGCGCCATGTGCACGACATCTTCACCGCGGTCGGCGCCAGTAACGTCAACTGGGTCTGGTGCCCCAACATCGACCCCGACGGCATCTTCCAGAACCTCGGCCCGCTTTACCCGGGTGACGAATACGTCGACTGGACCGGCCTCGACGGCTACAACTGGGGGACCAACCTGGCCAAGCCCGATCGCTGGCGCAGCTTCGACGAACTCTACGGCTCGACCTATCGTCAGATCGCCGACACCATCGCGCCGTCCAAGCCGTTGTTGATCGGAGAGATGAGCTCGACCGAGTACGGCGGCTCGAAGGCGGACTGGATCCGGGACACGCTGGCCAAAATCCCGGCCAACTACCCAAAGATCGGCGGCCTGCTGTGGTTCGACACCTATATCGAAGACATGGACTGGCCGATCGAGTCGTCGAGTGCAGCCGCGAGCGCCTTCGCCGAAGGCATCGCAAACCAGGCATACGCCGGCAACGCCTACGCCAAACTCGCCGGCACTTCGATCCAGCCGCCGCCTGGGCCCTAGCTAGGGCCCAGGCAATTTCGCCCTAGCTAAGTCGCTCTTCGAGTGCCTGCAGCTGCGCGGCGATCTGCGCCGGCAGCTTGTCGCCGAACGTGGCGAGGTGATCCTTCAGCTGCGGTAGCTGCTGGCGGACCAGATCCTCGTCTACGGAGAGCAGCTCTTGCATCGCCTCGTCGCTGATGTTGAGGCCCTCGGTGTTGATCGCGCCCTCGGCCGGCAGCAGACCGATCGGGGTCTCGATCGCGTCGGCGGCGCCCTCGCAGCGGCGGAAGACCCACTCGAGCACGCGGCTGTTCTCGCCGAAGCCGGGCCAGAGGAACTTGCCGTCGGCGTCCTTGCGGAACCAGTTGACGTAGAAGATCCGCGGCAGCTCTGCCCCCTCGCGTTCGCCGGCCTTGAGCCAGTGGGCGAAGTAGTCGGCCATGTTGTAGCCGCAGAAGGGCAGCATCGCCATCGGGTCGAAGCGCAGTTCGCCGACGTTGCCGGAGGCGGCTGCGGTCTTCTCCGAGGACATCGTGGCGCCGAGGAAGACGCCGTGCTCCCAGTCGAAGGCCTCGTGGACCAACGGCACGACGCTGGCGCGGCGGCCGCCGAAGAGGAAGGCGTCGATCGGCACGCCGGCCGGGTCTTCCCACTCGGGGGCGATCGTCGGGCACTGCGCCGCGGGCGTGGTGAAGCGCGCATTGGGATGCGCAGACGGCTTCTCGGAGTCCGGAGTCCAGTCGTTGCCGTGCCAATCGATCAGGTGCTCGGGGGGCTCTGAGGTCATCCCCTCCCACCAGACGTCGCCGTCGTCGGTTTTGGCGCAGTTGGTGAAGATCGAGTTGCTCTCGATCGTCCGCATCGCGTTCGGGTTGGTCGCCTCGCCGGTGCCCGGCGCGACGCCGAAGAAGCCGGCCTCGGGGTTGACCGCGTAGAGGCGGCCGTCCTCGCCGAACTTCATCCAGGCGATGTCGTCGCCGACGGTCTCGACCTTCCAGCCGGGCAGAGTCGGGATCAGCATCGCCAGGTTGGTCTTGCCACAAGCGGAGGGGAAGGCGCCGGTGACGAACTTGACCGCACCCTCGGGCGAGGTCAGCTTGAGGATCAGCATGTGCTCGGCCAGCCAGCCCTCGTCGCGGGCCATCGCCGAGGCGATCCGTAGCGCGAAGCACTTCTTGCCGAGCAGGGCGTTGCCCCCGTAACCGGAGCCGTAAGACCAGATCTCGCGGGTCTCGGGATAGTGGACGATGTACTTGTTGTCCTCGTTGCAGGGCCAGGAGACGTCTTCGGCCCCTTCGACCAGCGGCATGCCGACCGAGTGCACGCAGGGGACGAACTCGCCGCTCTCGCCGAGCACGTCGAGCGCCCCTTTGCCCATCCGGGTCATGATCCGCATCGAGACGGCGACGTAGGGCGAGTCGGTCAACTGCACGCCTATGTGGGCGATCGGCGAGCCGAGCGGACCCATCGAAAAGGGAACGACGTACATCGTGCGGCCGGCCATACAGCCCTGGAAGAGACCGTTCAGGGTCTCGCGCATCTCAGCGGGGGCGCGCCAGTTGTTCGTCGGACCGGCGTCGGCCTCGTTCTCGGCGCAGATGAAGGTGCGATCTTCGACCCGGGCGACGTCGGCCGGGTCGGAAAGGGCGAGGTAGGAGTTGGGGCGCTTGGCGTCGGAGAGACGCTCGAAGGTGCCCGCGTCGATCAGGGTCTGGGCGAGGGAGTCGTACTCCTCGGCCGAGCCGTCGCACCAGTAGACGGCGTCGGGCTGGGTCAAATCTGCGATCTCCCCGACCCAGTCGAGGAGCTGTGCGTGCGTGGTCGGCGCTGCGGCCGCAATGGTTTGGCTCATTCTCGGGACTCTATTCATTGGATCCGCTGAGTTTGATCACGCTCACATCAGCGTCCTTGTTGAGGATTTTCAAGGTTGCGGTCTCTTCCTTGCCTTTAGGAAGCTTCACCTTGCAAGTAAACGTGGCTCCCGCTTCAACCTTTTGATCGGACGGGCATTCGACCGCGGAAACCTTTTCCCCAAGCGACTTGGAGAGGTTCGCCTGCAGGGCTTCCTCGGTCTTGGTGGTATCGATCACCGTTTCGCCGCAGCCGGTGAGGGCAAGTGCGGCAACGATGGCTGCCGCACCGAGCAGCGCGTAGAAGCTCCTCATGAGGGGAGTATCTCAAGCGCTAGGCGGGCGGGTCCTGTCGTCGGATAGGGTTCCGCGCCGCGATGAGGTTCTTCGAGTACGAGGCAAGGCAGATCGTCGAGGCGGCGGGGATTCCCGTCACCAAGTACGGCTTCTGCACGACCGCCGACGAGGCGCGCAAGGCTGCCGAGGAAATCGGCGGGCCGGTCGTGATCAAGTCGCAGGTGCTGAGCGGCGGGCGGATGAAGGCTGGCGGGGTCAAGTTCGCCGATACGCCCGACGACGCCGCGGCGCACGCCGAGGACATCCTCAAGCTCGAGATCAACGGCCACATGCCCCGCGGCGTGCTCGTCGACCCGAAAGCCGAGGTCAAGCAGGAGTACTACGCCAGCGTCGTCTGGGACGGGACGGCGAAGCGGCCGCTGATGCTGTTCAGCGACATGGGCGGGATCGACATCGAGGAGGTCGCCGAGACCCACCCCGATCACGTCGGCCGCGGCCACGTCTCCAACCTGCACCCGATCTTCGACTTCGAGGCCAAGCAGGTCGTCGCCGCCACCGGCGTCACCGGCTCGCAGCTCAACCGCGCGACACCGATCCTGGCCAAGCTCGCCCGCCTCTTCCGCGACAACGACATGACTTTGGCCGAGATCAACCCTCTGGCCGAGCTGACCGACGGCAGCTTCGTCGCTCTCGACGCCCACATGGAGATGGAGAACGAGGCGGTCGGGCGCCAGAAGGGCCTGCTGCGCAAGCGGCTCGAGATCGCCGAGGCCGACACCCGCGAGACCTACGAGCCCTCCGACTTCGAGCGCAACGTCGCCGCGATCGACGCCGCCGATCACCGTGGCGTGATCCAGGGCAAGGACCACGGCTTCGAGGGCAACCTCGGCCTCGTGATCGGCGCCGGCGGCGGCTCGCTGACCCTGACCGACGCGGTGCGCAGCCAGGGCGGCAAGCCGGCCAACTACTCCGAGATCGGCGGCAACCCCTCGGTCGCCAAGGCCTGTGGCCTGGCCAAGGAGGTGCTGGAAAAGGACGGCGTCGAGAAGATCGCGGTGATGATGTCGATCGTCTCCAACACCCGAGTCGACATCGTCGCCCGCGGCGTGATCAAGGCCTGCCTCGAGCTCGGCAAGGATCCCGGCGAGACGATCGCGATCTTCCGCATCCCCGGCGCCTGGGAGGACGAGGGCTTCAAGATCCTCGAGCGCTACGGGGTCGAGTCCTGCGACCGCTCGGTCTCGCTCTGGGAGGCCGCCGGCCGAGCCGTCGCCAAGATCCAGGGGGCTCCCGCGTGAGCATCCTGCTCAACAGCGAGACGACCTTCATCGTCCAGGGCATCACCGGCCGCGAGGCGGTCAACCTGACTCGCGAGTGCCTCGACTACGGCTCCAAGATCGTCGGCGGCGTCACCCCCGGCCGCAAGGGCCGCGAGGTTCACGGCGTGCCGGTCTTCGACACCGTCGCCCAGGCGGTCGAGAACCACGGCGGCCCGATCGACGGCTCCGTAGTCACCGTCCCCCCCGCCTTCACCAAGGACGCGGTCCTGGAGGCGATCGAGAACGGGATCAAGCTGATCGTGATCGTCACCGAGCGGATCCCGCGCCGCGACGTCGCCCAGATGGTCGAGCTCGCCGACCTGCGCGGGGCGCGGATCATCGGCCCCAACTGCCTCGGCCTGATCGTCCCCGAGGTCTGCAAGATGGGCGGTATCGGCGGCCCGGCAAAGGACGCAGCCAAGGCCTATGCCCCCGGCCCGGTCGGCGTGATGAGCCGCTCCGGCGGGATGACCACCGAGATCTCCTCCTCGCTTACGCAAGCGGGCCTGGGCGTCTCCACCGCGGTCTCGATCGGCGGCGACGCGATCATCGGCTCCACCTACGCCGAGTTGATGCCCTACTTCGAGGCCGACGAGCAGACCCAGGCGATCGTGATCTACACCGAGCCCGGGGGCCGCATGGAGGCACAGCTCTCCGAGTGGGTCAAGGAGAACAACTCGCGCCTGCCGATCGTCGCCTTCATGGCCGGCAAGTTCATGGACGACGAGGAGATGAAGGGAATGAGCTTCGGCCACGCCGGCACGATCGTCGAGGGCGTCGAGGACACCGCGACCGAGAAGATCGCCCGGCTCGAAGCCGCCGGCATCCGCGTGGTCGAGCGGATCGACGAGATCCCCGACGCGGTCAAGCAGAAGCTGGGAGCGGCCGCCTGATGGCCGAGGCCCTGCACAAGGTCTTCATCGACGTCGAGGTCGACGCCTCGGTCGCCGGCGATGCCGAGCTGGCGAAGAAGCTGGAGGAAGTCTGCCCGGTCGACATCTTCAAGGCGAGCGAGGGCGGCGTCGAGATCGTCGAAAAGAACCTCGACGAGTGCGTCCTCTGCAACCTCTGCGTCGACGCCGCGCCCGAGGGCACGGTGCGCGTCGTCAAGCTGTACGAGCAGTAACTACGAGCCCACTGCTTACCGCCGCCAGCGCTTCCTCGCGCAGGTGCTCCGGGATCTCGATCATCGAGCGCAGCTCGTCGAGCAGCTCGCGGTCGCCGTCGATTCCCACCTCCGCCTCGCCCTCCTCGCCGGCCACCAAGGCGGCGATGACCGCGATCGGCTCGCCGGCCAAGCTGACGTCGCTGCTGCCCGCGCCGCCGGCCCGGGCGGCGTCGATCCAGCCCTCGGCGATGCGCAGCTCGTAGGACTGGCCGCCGCTGCTCAAGCCAAGCGTGAGTCGGAAGTCGGTGGGCGGGCGCAGGATCACCCGGATCGCGTTGGGAAGCGACGACGGCGCCAGGTCAATCACGTCCTCGAGTTTCTGCAGGCCCATTCCCCAGCGGCTCAGCTCGAGCATCGGGCGCTCCAGCCCGCGACCCAACTCGGTCAACTCGTAGACGGTGGCCGAAGCCGGCGGGCCGAGCTCGCGGCGAGCGACGATGCTGTGCTGCTCGAGGTCGCGAAGGCGCTTGGTGAGGACATCGGTGGGCGCCCCGCCGACCGAGCGGGCCAGGGCCGAGAAACGCAGCGGGCCGAGCGAGAGCTCGCGCACGATCAGCAGCGTCCAGCGCTCGCCGATCTGGTCGAGCGCACAGGCGAGACTGCAGGACTGACCGTACTGACGGGAACCCATAGTTAGGATGATAGCAATTGATTAATTGGTAGTTCAAAGCTACCACTTTGGATTCTGGTACATTGCTCGCGCCGTGACCCGAATCGCCAATCTCACTTGGAAGCACCCGAAGCTGGTCCTGGCCGCGGTTGCCGCCTTTGCCCTCCTCGCCGTCGCGATCGGTCACGACGTCGAACACCACCTCAAGGCCGCTGGGTTCACCGACCCGAGCTCGGAGAGCGAGAAGGCGACCGACGTCCTCCGCAACGGGCTCGGCTACGACCCCAACCCGGCGATCGTCCTGGTCGTCCGATCCCCCGGCGGGGGCCGGCTGAACCTGGCCGATCCCTCGGTGCGACGCGACGTCAACCGGCTCGGCGACGGCATGGCCAAGGTCGAGTACGTCGGTCGCGTGCTCAACCCATTGCGCAACCCGCGGGCCGGCGCCGAGCTGATCGCCAAGGACGGGCAGTCACTGGCGATCGCCGGCTACCTCTCGACCAACGACATCGAGGACGCCGGCGGCGTCGCCGCCGAACGGGTCAAGGTGCTCGCCGACGCCAGCCCCCTCGATGTCGCCGAGGGCGGCTTCGCCCAAGGCTTCAACGAGACCAACGACCAGACTCGCAAGGACCTGACCACGGCCGAGCTGATCGCCTTCCCGGTGCTGGCCCTGCTCCTCCTCTTCGTCTTTCGCGGTGTCGTCGCCGCTTCGATCCCGCTGCTGATCGGCGGCGTCTCGATCGTCGGCACGCTCTTCGTCCTGCGCGTGATGTCGGGCTTCGTCGACACCTCGCTGTTCGCGCTCAACATCGCCACCGGTCTCAGCCTCGGCCTCGCGGTCGACTACGCCCTCTTGATGGTCTCGCGATATCGCGAGGAGATCGCCAGCGGCGGCGCGACGCGGGAGGCGCACCGGCGGACCGTGCAGACGGCGGGCCGCACGGCGCTCTTCTCCGGCCTCACCGTCGCCTCGGCGATGACGGCGCTGGTCTTCATGCCGCAGCGATTCCTCTACTCGATGGCCGTCGCCGGGGCCTCGGTCGCCGTGCTCTCCTCGGTGATCGCGATCCTCGTCGTGCCCTCGCTGCTGCGACTGCTGGGTACACGCGTCGACGCGCTCTCGATCCGCCGCGGGTCAGCCGTCTCTGACAGCTCCGACGGTTGGTACCGCCTGGCCCGCGGGGTAATGCGACGGCCGGTCGCCGTGGCCTTGGCCAGCTCGGGACTGCTGCTGCTCGCTGCAGCACCGCTGCTCTGGACCACCCTGACCGGGCCCAGCGCCGAAGCGGTGCCGCCCAAGGAGCCGTCCCACAAGGCGTACAGCTACCTCGAAGCGCACTACCCGCGCGACGTCACCGAAGCGGTCACGGTCGCGGTCGACGGCAGTGCCGCCAAACCCCAACTCGCCGCCTTCCAGCGCCGGGTCGAGGCGGTAGATGGCGTCGTCCGGGGCACACCCTTCGCGCCCGCCTCGACCGATGTTTCATACGCGAACTTCGCCCTCGCCGGGCCGGCGCTGAGCAGCGCCTCACAGGACTCGGTCCACGCGATTCGCGACCTGAGCCCACCCGGGACGACGACCACGCTTGTCTCCGGCAACACCGCCCGCTTCATCGACCAGAAGCAGAGCCTGCTCGAACACGCGCCGCTGGTCGTCGCGATCATTTGCCTCACCACCCTCGTCCTGCTCTTCCTGCTCACCGGCTCGGTGCTGCTGCCGCTGAAGACGCTGCTGATGAACTCGCTGACCCTGGGCGCGACCCTCGGCATCCTCGTCCTCGCCTTCCAGGCCGGCTGGCTCGATACCCCGCTCGACTACACCGGCCCGGCCGCGGTCGAGGTGACCAGCCTCGTCTTCCTCTTCGCCGTCATCTTCGGCCTCGCCACCGACTATGCGGTGCTGGTGATCGCGCGGATCAAGGAGCAGCACGACCTCGGCGAGAGCAACGAGGAGGCGGTGGCGATCGGCATCGGCAGGACAGGCCGTGTGATCACCGCCGCCGCAGTGGCGATCGCGATCGTCTTCCTCGCCTTCGGCGTCAGCTCCGTCTTCTTCGTCAAGCAGATCGCGATCGGGATGGCCTTCGGCGTGATGATCGACGCCACCATCGTCCGCGCCCTGCTCGTCCCCTCGCTGATGCGCCTGCTCGGCGAGTGGAACTGGTGGGCGCCGAAACCACTGCGTCGCATCTATCTGCGCCTCGGTATTTCCGAGGCCTAGTCAAGCTCGTCCGGGATGGCGGGTGCGCCTCTCCGGGAATTGACACCCCTTGCCCTTCGCGCAAGGGGTGAATGAGGAGCGCGGCTGCGCCGCGCATTCACCGGAATGCTTTTCCGCCGCTTCGCGACATTCCCGGAGAGGCGCACCCGCCATCCCTCTCGAAGCACACGAAGCTTCGAAAAGAGACCGGCTCGAAAGCCTTCTCCGTTTGAAGCTTTTCCAAGCTTCGGCTTCGCAGCGCAGCTTCGAAGCTTCTGGCTCCACGCTAACGCTCCGAAGCTTGAGCTCTATAGAGCGTGTGGGGAGAGGAGCCCGGTCGCCCTCCAGTCGAATGTCGCGAAGCGGCCGCTGCACTCGTGCTTCTAGGCGCGGCGCAGCCGCGCTCCTCATTCACCCCAAGAGCAAAGCTCTTGGGGTGTCAATTCGACTGGAGGGCGACCGGGCTCCTCTTGTCGGTCCTCTAGGTGAGTTCGGTCACATTACGCATATATAAATTTATATCCGGGTAACGTAGTCACCGATGGCTGCAACCCCGACTCGTTCCCGGCTTTCGAAGGCCGACCGCATGGAGCAGGCGCTGGTCGCCGCCCACGGTCTCTTCGCCGAACGCGGCTATGCCGACGTGACCATGGACGAGGTCGCCGCCGCCGTCGGCGTGACCAAGCCGCTGCTCTACAACTACTTCGGCAACAAGGAGCGCCTCTACACCGCCTGCATGGAGCGAGCGGGGGACGCACTGGTCAAAACGATCCTCGAGACGGTCGGCGAAGCGAGCGGCCCGAGCGAGGCGCTGAACGCGGGGCTGCGCGCCTTCTTTGCCTTCCTCGACGCCGACCGCGACGCCTGGGCCGTGCTCTTCGACGAAACCCTGCCGCACGGCGGCGAGGTCGCCGACCGGGTCGCCGAATACCGCGGCCGGCTGATCTCGCTGGTCTCAGAATCGCTGCTCACCGAACTTCCGGCCAAGCGCCCCGCGGGCGCTGGGATCGAAGTCGAGGCACTCTCGGCCGCCCTGCTCGGCGCCGCCGAGGCGCTGGCGCGCTGGTGGCTGCGGACCGAGGCGACCACCGCCTCCGAGGCGGCCGAGCTGCTGATCGCGACGATCGAGCCCGGCCTGCGCCTGCGCTCCACCCCATCTGCCAAATCCTCCCGACCCAAACCGAAAGGTGATCGCAGTTGATCGATAAACCACGCCGGGTCGCCGTCATCGGCGGCAACCGGATTCCCTTCGCGCGCTCCAACAGCGTCTACTCGCACGCGTCCAACCAGGACATGCTGACCGCCGCCCTCGATGGGCTGATCGACCGCTTCGGCCTCGACGGCGAGCGGATCGGTGAGGTCGCCGGCGGCGCCGTGCTCAAGCACTCGCGCGACCGCGACCTGGCTCGCGAGAGCGTGCTCAGCACCCGGCTCGCGCCGGAGACGCCCGCCTATGACGTGCAGCAGGCCTGCGGCACCGGGCTGGAGACGACGATCCTGGTCGCCAACAAGATCGCCCTCGGTCAGATCGACTGCGGCATCGCCTGCGGTGCCGACACCACCTCCGACGCGCCGATCGCGCTCAACGAGCAGCTGCGCGAGACCCTGCTCGATGCCAATCGCCAGAGCTCGACCGTCGGCAAGCTGCGCACGCTGACCCGGGTCCGTCCCGGTCACGTCGTGCCCGCGATCCCGCGCAACGAGGAGCCCCGCACCGGCCTCTCGATGGGCGAGCACTGCGCGATCATGGCGACCGAATGGGATATCGGCCGCGCCGAGCAGGATGAACTGACCGTCGCCAGTCACGAGAACCTCGCCGCCGCCTACGAGCGCGGCTTCCTCGACGACCTGCTCACCCCCTACCTCGGGCTCGAGCGCGACCAGAACCTGCGGCCCGGCTCCAGCCTCGAGAAGCTGGCCAAGCTGAAGCCGGTCTTCGGCGGCCCGGAGGGAACGATGACCGCGGCCAACTCGACCCCGCTCAGCGATGGCGCCTCGGCGGTGCTGCTCGCCAGCGAGGAGTGGGCGAAGGAGCGCGACCTACCGGTCCTCGCCTACATCGTCGACGGGCAGACCGCAGCGGTCGACCACGTCCACAAGCGCGAAGGGCTGCTGATGGCGCCGGCCTACGCGATGCCGGCGATGCTCGACCGGGCCGGGATCGGCCTCGGCGAGTTCGACTACTACGAGATCCACGAGGCCTTCGCCGCCCAGGTGCTCTGCACGCTGAAGGCCTGGGAGGACGCGGAGTTCTGCAAGGAGAAGCTCGGCCGCGACAAGCCACTGGGCTCGATCGACCGCGCCAAGCTCAACGTCAACGGCGGCTCGCTTGCCGCTGCCCACCCGTTCGCCGCCACCGGCGGGCGGATCGTCGCCGGCCTCGCCAAACAGCTGAGCGAAGACGGCAAGGGACGCGGCGTGATCAGCATCTGCGCCGCCGGCGGCCAGGGCGTCGTCGCGGTGCTCGAGAGCGCCGGGGGTGCCTCATGAGCGACCGCTACTCGCAGGTCGTCAATGCGCCGGTCGTCTCCACCCTGGCGGGACAGCTCGGGCTGCCGCGGCCGGTTGAGCTCGACCGCTATAAGGCCGGCGCGCCGGTCGTCTCCGGCCGGGTACTCTCCGGCGCCGCCCCGGGCGGCCGCCTCGGCAAGGCGATCTCAGCCTTCCTCGACCAGATCAAAGCCGAACGGGCCGGCACCGAGGGCCCGGCCAAGGCGCTGATCTTCGACGCCACCGGAATCGCCGACTCGACCGAGCTGGTCGAGCTGCAGCGCTTCTTCTACCCCGCCGTCGGCCGCCTGCAGCGCAGCGGCCGCGTCGTCGTGCTCGGCACCCCGGCGGCGCAGGCGGGATCGCCTCGCGCCGCCACGGCGCAGCGGGCACTGGAGGGGTTCACCCGCTCGCTGGCCAAGGAGGTCGGCGGCAAGGGCTCGACCGTGCAGCTGGTGCTGGTCGAGCCCGGAGCCGAGGGCGAGCTCGCCTCGACCCTGCGCTTCCTGCTCTCGCCCCGCTCGGCCTACGTCTCCGGCCAGGTGGTGACGGTCGGCAGCGCGGTCGCGGCGACGCCTGAGATCGACTGGGAACAACCGCTGGCCGGCAAACTGGCACTGGTCACCGGCGCCTCGCGCGGGATCGGCGAGGCGATCGCGACGACCCTGCGCCGCGACGGGGCCGACCTGGTCCTGCTCGACGTGCCGGCGCTCTCCGCCGACCTCAAGGCCGTCGCCGAGCGGCTCGAGGCGGAGACGATCGAGCTCGACATCACCGCCGAGGACGCGCCCGGCCAGATCGCCGAAGGTCTCTCCGGCGGGGTCGACGTCATCGTCCACAACGCCGGCGTCACCCGCGACCGCACGATCGCCAAGATGCCGGAGGAGCGCTGGTCCTCGCTGATGGAGATCAACCTCTCCAGCGAGGAGCGGATCGACGACGAGCTGCTCGAGCGCGGGCTGCTGCGCCCCAACGGGCGCATCGTCTGCGTCTCCTCGATGAGCGGCATCGCCGGCAACTCCGGCCAAACCAATTACGCGACCTCAAAGGCCGGCGTGATCGGCATGGTCGAAGCGATGGCGCCGGAGCTCGCCGAGCGGGGAGTGACGATCAACGCGGTCGCCCCCGGCTTCATCGAGACGCAGATGACCGCGGCGATGCCGATCGCCCCGCGCGAAGCCGGCCGCCGCCTCAGCAGCCTCTCCCAGGGCGGCCTGCCGGTCGACGTCGCCGAGACGATCGCCTGGTTCGCCAGCCCCGCCTCGACCGCGCTCAACGGCAACACCGTCCGCGTCTGCGGCCAGAACCTGCTGGGGGCGTGATGACGGCGCGCACGCTCGAAAGCTCGCCCAGCATCCTGCCGCTCTACGCCCGCGCCGCGGCGCCGATGATTCCCGGCGCCTCGCTGCTGCCCTTCGTTCCCGGCGGCGGCGGCGAGATCCCCGAGCTCGAGCTCGAGCTCGCCGGGGTGCGGGCCAAGCCCGAGGACGTCGCCGCCTACGCCAGGGTCTGTGGCTTCGCCCTGCGCGACCACCTCCCCCCCACTTACCCGCACGTGCTCGCCTTCCCGCTGCAGATGGCGGTGATGGCGGATGGCAGCTTCCCCTTCGGCGCCGTCGGCCTGGTCCACGTCGAGAACCGGATCGAGCAGCACCGCCGCATCGGCAGTGGCGAGGAGCTGGCGATCAACGTGCGCCCGACCAAGTTGCAGCCGCACTCCAAGGGCCGCACCTTCTCCCTGCTGACCAAGGTCACGGTGGACGGCGAGCTGCTCTGGGAGAGCATCAGCACGATGCTCCGTCGCGGCAACGACTCAGCCAGCACGCCAAAGGACGGCAACCCCGAACCGCATCAAGTTTCCGGCCCAGCAGGCCGGAAATCTGATGCGGTTCGCGAGGGTGAGCTCGGGGCTAGTGCCGAGTGGAAGCTCGGTGGCGATCTTGGTCGTCGCTACGCCGGCGTCTCCGGCGACCGCAACCCGATCCACATGCACTCGCTGACGGCGAAGCCACTCGGCTTCCCCGGCGCGATCGCCCACGGGATGTGGACCAAGGCCCGCTGCCTCGCCGCACTCGAGAGCCGCCTGCCCGACGCCTTCGCCGTCGACGTCCGCTTCCGCAAGCCGATCTTGCTGCCGGGGCGCGTCGAGTTCGCCAGCGCCGCCGAGGGCGAGGAGATCGCCTTCGTCGTGCGCGACGCCAAGCGGCAGACCCCCCATCTCGACGGCCGTGTCCGGCCGCTCGAGCCAAAGCCCAACGCCAATACCGGGAGGAAGTCCAAGTGACCACCAGCACCGACACCGAGCGGAACGCGAGCGTCGCCGAGCGCGGCATGGGCTTCGGCCTGCGCCAGCTCAACCGCCTCGCCGGCTCCGACCTGCTCGACCGAATCCGCCTGCGCAAGCAGGTCGAGCGCGCCCTCTTCCAGGGCACCAAGAACGGCTTCCGTTCGGCAACCGCCGCCGGCCGCACCTTCAAGGCCGCCCAGCAGCTGGGCAAACCGGCGCGCCAGAAAAAGGGCAAATCCAAAGGCCTGTTCGACCTCGGCCCCGACGACGAGCAGCAGATGTTCCAGGAGGCGGGCCGCGACTTCGCCTCGGCGAAGATCCGCCCCGCCGCCCACGACGCCGACGACGCCTGCGAGACCCCGGCCGAGCTGCTGAACGAAGCCGCCGAACTCGGGGTCAACATGCTCGGCGTCCCCGAGGAGCTCGGCGGCGTCATGCACGAGCAGGCCGCGGTGACCAGCGTGCTGATCGGCGAGGCCCTCGCCCACGGCGATATGGGCATCGCCTACGCGGCGCTCGCCCCCGGCGCCGTCGCCACCGCGATCGGCCACTGGGGCAGCGCCGAGCAGGAGGCCACCTACCTGCCGGCCTTCACCGGCGAGGACGTCCCCGCCGCCGCCCTGGCGATCCTCGAGCCGCGTCCGCTCTTCGACCCGCTGAAGCTGGAGACCACCGCCAAGAAGAAGGGCGACGAGTGGGTCCTCAAGGGAGCCAAGTCGCTGCTGGCCCGGGCCAAAGAGTGCGAGCTGTTCGTGATTGCCGCGGAGGCCGAGGGCATCGGGCCGGCCCTGTTCGTGGTCGAGTCCGGCGCCAAAGGCCTCTCGGTCGAAGCGGAGCCGGCGATGGGCTTGCGCCCCGCTGCCACCGGTCGCCTGCTGATCGAGAACGTCAAGCTGCCGGCCAGCGCCCTGCTCGGCGAGGACACGGCGAAGGCCGCGGACTACGTCGATTGCATCAACCGCTCGCGAGTCGCCTGGTGCGGGCTCGCAACCGGGGCCACCCAGGCCGTCCTCGACTACGTCATCCCCTACGTCAACGACCGCAAGGCCTTCGGCGAACCGATCTCCAACCGCCAGGGAGTCGCCTTCGGCGTCTCCGACATCGGCATCGAGAGCGAAGGGATGCGCCTCGCCACCTACCGGGCGGCCAGCCGCGCCGACCGCGGCGAGAAATTCGCCCGCGAGGCGGCGATCGCCCGCCGGCTCTGCGCTGTCAAGGGAATGCAGATCGGCTCCGAAGGAGTGCAGCTGCTCGGTGGCCACGGCTTCGTCAAGGAGCACCCGGTCGAGCGCTGGTACCGAGACCTGCGAGCAGCGGGCGTGATGGAGGGCGCCCTGCTCGTCTAGGCGACCGCCGAGACTCGAAGCGAAAGGCAACGATGATCAATCTCGAGATACCCAAGAAGTTCAAGCCACTGGCCACCCAAGCCAACCAGGTCGCGACCGAGGTCTTCCGGCCGATCTCGCGCAAGTACGACGAGGCCGAGCACTCCTACCCGAAAGAGCTCGACATGCTGGCGTCGCTGATCGACGGCATGAACGAGGGCTCCGACATCGGCGGCGCCGGTGCCGCCGGGGTGCGCCGGGAGAAGAGCGAGGACGGTGAGAATCGCAACGGCTCCAACCTCTCGACCGTGCTCGGCATCATCGAGCTCTGCTGGGGCGACGTCGGCCTGCTGCTCTCAATGCCCCGCCAGGGCCTTGGCAACTCGGCGATCGCCTCGGTTGCGACCGAGGCGCAGCTGAAGCAGTACGGCGGCAAGTGGGCGGCGATGGCGATCACCGAGCCGGAAGCCGGCTCGGACTCGGCGGCGATCCGCACCACGGCGGAGCTCGACGGCGACGAATACGTGCTCAACGGCGAGAAGATCTTCGTCACCTCGGGCGACCGCGCCGACCTGATCGTGGTCTGGGCCTCGCTCGATCGCTCGAAAGGGCGGGCGGCGATCAAGTCGTTCATCGTCGAGCGCGACAACCCCGGCCTGAAGCTGGACCGGCTCGAGCACAAGCTCGGCATCCGCGCCTCCGACACCGCCAACTTCACCCTGCACGACTGCCGGGTGCCAAAAGAAGCGCTGCTCGGCGACCCCGACGTGAAGGAGAAGGGCTTCGCCGGGGTGATGGAAACGTTCGACAACACGCGCCCGCTGGTCGCGGCGATGGCGGTCGGCGTCGCCCGCGCGGCCCTCGAAGAGACCCGCAAGCAGCTGAAGGTGGCCGGGGTCGAGGTCGACTACGACACCCCCGCCCTCTCCCAGCACGCCGCCGCGGCGCGCTTCCTGGAGATGGAGGCGGATTACGAGGCCGCCTGGCTGCTGACCCTGCAGGCCGCCTGGATGGCCGACAACAACAAGCCCAACTCGCTGCAAGCATCGATGGCCAAGGCCAAGGCCGGGCGCACCTGCGTCGATGTCGCCCTCGGTTGCGTCGAGCTTTGCGGCAGCGTCGGCTATGGCGAGAACGAGCTGCTCGAGAAGTGGGCTCGGGACGCCAAGATCCTTGACCTGTTCGAGGGGACTCAGCAGATTCAGTTGTTGATCGTTGCTCGGCAGTTGCTGGGGAAGAGTTCGAGCGAACTGCGGTAGGTGGTGGAGGGCCGGTGCCCCTCCCCCGGAGACCGTCGCGCAGCTGGGGCCGCGGTTTGGGTTCAGGCGCTTGCGCTGAGCCTCCGGGGGAGGGGCACCGGCCCTCCTTCCCACGCCCAGCTTCACGTCATAGCTTGGTGAGGCAGACTCCCCGGCCGTGAACTTTGTCGAGGACTTGATGGAACGGTCGCCGGCTTCGCGGCTTGGGATCGTCGCTATCGATGCAGAGGGGAACCGGCGGGATTGGTACTTCGGCGAACTGATTGCTCAGTCGGCCGGGCTCTCTGGAGCTTTTGCGGCTCGGGGGGTGAAGCGCGGTGATGTGGTGATGACGCTGGTTGGCAATCGGGCCGAGTGGGTGCTCTCGTTGCTTGCTTGCTGGCGCACGGGTGCCGTGGCGCTGCCCTGCAGCACGCAGTTGCGGCGGCAGGATCTGGCGTTGCGGGTGGCTGCTGCCGACCCCAAGCTCTGCGTTGGGGAGGACGCGCTGCTTGCTGAACTGCCTGATGGGGTGGCGACGATGACGATGGATGAGGTGGCCGCGGCGCTCGATGAGGATCGGCCGCAGGAGACTCCGGCTGCGATCGAGGCGATGGAGGCTGAGGACCCGGCGTTGATTGTTTTTACCTCCGGGACCACGGGTGAGCCGCGTGGCGTGGTGCACGCATATCGCTACCTGCTCGGTCAGCAGGGCCAGGCCGAGCATTGGTTTGGCGCTCGTAAGGGCGAGCTGGCCTGGTGCACTACGGCGACCGGGTGGTCGAAGTCGGCCCGCAACGTCTTCATCGCCCCCTGGCTGACCGGCGCCGCCGCGGTCATTCACGATGGGCGCTTCGATCCGGCCGAGCGGCTTGACTTTGCCGAGGCGCTTGGGGTCAACGTCCTCTGCCAGGCGCCGACCGAGTACCGGATGCTGGCCAAGCGCGCCACCCTCCGCCCACTTCCCAAGCTGCGCCGCATGGTCTCGGCCGGCGAGCCGCTGGAGGCGGAGACGATCAGTGCCTTCCGCGATGCGCTCGGGCTCGAGCCGGCCGACGGCTACGGCCAGACCGAGACCGGGCACATCGCCGGCAACCACCTGGACAATCCGATCCGGCCCGGCTCGATGGGCAAGCCGTTGCCGGGGGTCGAGACGCGGATCGTCGAGGGCGAGTTGCAGCTCCGCGCCGCCTCCTCTCCCACCTTCTTCTCTCGCTACCTCGACGGCGAGCGCTTCGAGGGCGAGTGGTGGCAAACCGGGGACTTGGTCCGCGAAGACGAGGACCGCTACCTCTACTTCGAAGGCCGCGACGACGACATCATCCTCTCCTCCGGCTACCGGATCGGCCCCTTCGAGGTCGAGTCGGCGCTGCTCTCCCACCCCGACGTCGCCGAAGCCGCGGCGGTCGCCGCCCCAGACCCCGAGCGCGGCGCCGTGGTGCGGGCGATCGTCGTCCCCCGCGATCGTCAGCCCAGCGAGGAGCTGGCCCGCGAGCTGCAGGAGCACTGCAAGCGCAAGACCGCGCCCTACAAGTTTCCCCGCATCGTCGAGTTCGCCGCAGAGCTGCCGAAGACGACCAGCGGCAAGATCAAGCGGGCGCAACTGCGGCAGGGGTAAGCTGGCTCCATGGCCATCAACAGCGACGCGACCGACACCGCCAGTGTCGCCCGTGGCTACTTCGAGGCTGTCGGCAGGCGCGACCTCGATGCGATGACGGCCTTCTACAAGCCGGGTGGAACGGGTGAGATCTACGGCCTGGTCGAGTTGCAGGTGCCCCACTCCTACCGAGCCTGGTTCGGCAACCTCTTCCAAGCATTCCCCGACTTCCGGCTCGAGATCATCGAGGTGGTGCCGGCGGGCGAGAAGGCAGCGGTGCGCTGGCGCGCCACCGGTGTCTTCGATGGCACGGCGAGATTCGAAGGGCTCGACCCCAATGGCGCCCGCATCGAAGTTCAGGGCTGTGACGTCCTGACCGTCCGCGACGGCCTGATCGAGCGCAACGACGCCTACATGAACGGAGCGGAAATGGCGCGCCAGCTCGGCGCCCTGCCGCCCGCCGATTCGGCGCCGGAGCGGATGATGATGGGCGCCCTCAACCTGAAGACGCGCCTGGCCAAGGCCCTCCGCGAGCGCCGCCGTTGAGGCCGCCGCCGGCGCCCGGTTAGGCTGGCACCGTGGAGGAGATCGACCGCAAGCGGATCGCCGCTCTTACCGAGGCCCAGCAGGAGCAGTTCCGCAACAACACCGGCGCCTCAGCGAAGACTTACGAGCGCGCGGTCAAGGTGATGCCCAACGGCGTTCCCTCCTCCTTTCAGGAGAACGACCCCTGGCCGATCTACATTGTGCGCGGCCAGGGCAGCCGCGTTTGGGACGTCGACGGCAACGAGTACACCGACTTCCACAACGGCTTCGGCGTGATGGCGATCGGCCACGCCAATCCCACTGTCGGCGCCGCAGTCAAGGCCCGGATCGATGAAGGCACCCACTTCGCCGCCCCCACCGACGGCTCGATCGTCGTCGCCGAGGAGCTGACGCGGCGCTTCGGCCTGCCGCAGTGGCGCTTCAACAACTCCGGCACCGAGGCGACGATGGATGCCGTCCACCTCGCCCGTGGCGCCACCGGCCGCAACGTCCTGCTCAAGATCGAGGGCTCCTATCACGGCCACCACGACTCGGTGATGGTCTCGGTCTACCCGCCGCTGGAGGCGCTCGGCGCCCGCGACGATCCGGTCAGCGTCCCCTACGGCGGCGGCACGCCGCGGGCCCTGACCGAGCTGACCCGAGCCGTCCCCTTCAACGACGCCGAGGCCCTGGAGAGCGTGCTGGGAAAGATCGGCGACCAGGTCGCCGGCCTGATCATGGAGCCGGCGATGATGAACATCAACATCATCCCGCCGCGCGAGGGTTACCTTGAGCGAGTGCGCGAGCTCACCGCCCGCCATGGCGTCAAGCTGATCTTCGACGAGGTCAAGACCGGCGCGACGATCTCGGCCGGAGGCGCCACCGCCCGCTTCGGCGTCGTGCCCGACATCATCACCCTGGCCAAGGCCAGCTGCGGCGGCTACCCCGGCGGCGCGATCGGGATGAGCACGGAGCTGGCGGCGATCGTCGCCGACGGCACGGTCAAGCAGTACGGCACCTTCAACGGCAACCCGCTGGTGATGGCGGCGGCGCAGGCGACCCTGACCGAGGTCCTCACCGACGACGTCTACGAGCGCTTCGAGGCGACCAACCGGCGCCTGCTCGACGGCTGCCAGCAGATCATCGAGAACTACGGCCTCCCCGCCTACACCGAGGGCATCGGCGCCAAGGGCTGCGTCGTCTTCTCGCCGGAGCGGATGTACGAGTACCGCGACTACCTGACCAAGGTCGATGAAGGGCTCTCGACCCTGGCCTGGCTCTACCACATGAACCACGGCATCTTCATGACTCCCGGGGTCGAGGAGGAGTGGACGCTCTCGATCGCCCACAGCGACGAGGACCTGCAGCGCTACCTCGACGCCTTTGAGACCTTCGCCCGCGACGTAACCGCGAAGTAGCGGCTAGAGCAGCTCGGCGACGTCTACGGGGCGGCCGAGGTGGTAGCCCTGGGCCATGTCGACGCCGTATTCGCGCAGCATCTGCGCGGTGATGTCGTCCTGGACGTACTCGGCGATCGTCGTCTTGCCGAGGCCGCGGGCGATCTGGACGATCGCCTGGACGGTGAGCTGATCGGCGTCGCTGTTGGGCATGTCGCTAATGAAGGAGCCGTCGATCTTGATCAGGTCGAAGGGGATCTGCTTGAGATAGTGGAAGGGGCCGAAGCCGGCGCCGTAGTCGTCGATCGCGACCTGGCAGCCGAACTCGGTGAGGCGATCGGCGAAGCCCCCCGCAGCCTCGTAGTCGTGCACGCGCGCCGTCTCGGTGATCTCGAAGGTGCAGCGGGCCGGGTCGGCATCGCCTTCGTCGAGGCGACGCTCGATGAATTCGAGCACCGAGAGGTCGGCGACCGAGGCGCCGGAGAGGTTGACGTGCAGCGAGACCGGCTTGCCCTCGCGCTCACGCGAGGCGAGCAGCTCGAGCGCGCGGACGACGACCCAGCGGTCGAGCTCCTGGACCATGCCGGAGCGCTCCGCCGTCTCGATGAAGGAGGCCGCGGGCAGCAGTTCGCCGTTGTCGCCGGTCATCCGCAGCAGCAGCTCGTAGCGCTCGATGCCGCCCGAGGCGAGGCTGCGGATCGGCTGCGTGTGGAGGCTGAGCCGGTCGTTGGTCAGCGCGTCGCGAATCCGCGCCGTCGTCGTCTGCCGGCGCTGGTGGTCGCGCTTGGGCTCGTCGGGATCCTGGAAGAGGGCGATCTGGTTGCGCCCGTCCTCCTTGGCCCGGTACATCGCTTGGTCGGCCGCGAGCAGCACCGCCTCGGCGCCGATCCCACGCTCGCCACCGAACATCGTGATCCCGACGCTGATCGTGGCCGTCGCGGCGGTGTCGGGCGCGACGCTCTCGGCGACCTGGGCGCGCAGGTCCTCGCCGAGGTGCAGCGCGCCCGTCGTATCCGTCTGCGGCATCAGCACGGCGAACTCGTCGCCGGAGAGGCGGGCGACGATGTCGGTGGTCCGCACCCGTTCGCGCATGATCCCGGCGACGCGGCGGATCAGCTGGTCACCGGCATGGTGACCGTGCGAGTCATTGACCCCCTTGAGGCCGTCGATGTCGATGATCATCACCGCGCCCTGGCCGCCGTAGCGAGCGCTGAAGGAGACGTACTGGTCCAACTCGGAACGGAAGCGGCGGCGATCGAGCAGCCCAGTAAGCGAATCATGATCGGCGATGTAGCGGAGCTGGGCCTCGGTTTTCGCGGCCTGTGCGAGCGCGTCGGCGATTACCTGGCGGTCCTCCGGATCGAGCTTGGCAAGCACCGACTCAATCGCCGAATCGCTTTGGATTAGGGGTTTTTCGCTACTCACTCCCTGAAGTTAGAACTTTCCGCAGACAATCGGATCGGCGCCCACGCCTAGGGCCTCAGATTGCATCCAAATTTCAGCATTCGCGGGTAATCACTAGTGAGCGTTCAAGTGTCCGCGGGTAGTGTGAGGCCATGTCCAACCGCCTGGCGCAGGAGACCAGTCCATACCTGCTCCAGCACCGCGACAACCCGGTCGATTGGTATTCGTGGGGCGGGGAAGCGCTCTCCCGCGCCCGTGACGAGGACCGCCCGATCCTGCTCTCGGTCGGCTACTCGGCCTGCCACTGGTGCCACGTGATGGAGCGCGAGTCCTTCGAGGACGAGGCGACCGCCGCCTATATGAACGAGCATTTCGTCTGCGTCAAGGTCGACCGTGAGGAGCGCCCCGACGTCGACGCTCTCTACATGGAGGCGGTGCAGGCGATCAGCGGCCAGGGCGGCTGGCCGATGACCGTCTTTCTCGACCCCGAGGGCGTGCCCTTCTACGGCGGCACCTACTTCCCGCCCGACGAGGGACGGGGGATGCCGAGCTTCCGCATGGTGATGGAGGCGGTCGTCGACGCCTTCGAGCGCAAACGCGAGGAAATCCACGAGCGGGCACCGCAGATGCGCGCGCGCCTCGCCGCGATCGCCGAGGTCGAGCCGGCGCCGGACACGCCGCAGGCGCCGATGCTGATCGAGGCCGCCGCGCAACTGCGCGCCGCCGCTGACATGCAGCGCGGCGGTTTCGGCGGCGCGCCGAAGTTCCCGCCGGCCTCGGCCCTGGAGCTGCTGCTCGCCCGCGGCGAGCGCGAGGTGACCGAGAGGACGCTCGACGCGATGCTGGCAGGCGGCATCTACGACCAGATCGGCGGCGGCTTCGCCCGCTACACGGTCGACGCTAACTGGCTCGTCCCCCACTTCGAGAAGATGCTCTACGACAACGCCCTGCTCGCCCGCGCCTACCTGCACGGCTGGCAGGCGTTCGGCCACGAGCGCTACCGCCGCGCCTGCGAGGAGACCCTCGACTGGGCGCTGCGCGAGATGCGCGGCCCCGAGGGCGGCTTCTACTCGGCGCTCGACGCCGACTCCGAGGGAGAGGAGGGCCGCTTCTACATCTGGACGCCGGAGCAGATCCGCGATGCGCTGGCCGCGGAGATGCCCGATCCGAACTGCATCGAATTCTCGGCCCAGCAGACCGATAATTTGATGCAGTTCTACGGGGTCAGCGAGGGCGGAAATTTCGAGGGGCGGAACATCCTGCACCTTGACGGTGGCGTCGATGTGGACGAGCCCGAGGGACTTGACGCAATGCGCCAAGCGCTCTACGTGGCGCGCGCCAAGCGCGTCTGGCCCGGCCTCGACGACAAGCGCCTCACCGCCTGGAACGCGCTGATGATCTCCGCCCTGGCCGACGCCGGTGCGGTGCTCGAGCGCGAGGACTACCTCGACGCCGCCCGCGCCTGCGCCGAGTTCATCTGGGAGCAGATGCGCGACTCTGAAGGCAACCTGCTGCGCACCTACAAGGACGGCGACGCCCATCTCAACGCCTACCTCGAGGATCACGCCTTCCTGCTCGAAGCCCTGCTCACACTCTACGAAGCAACCTTCGAGCCCAAGTGGTTCGAGCGCGCCCAGAAGCTCGCCGACACGATGATCGCCCGCTTCGCCGACGAGGAGCGTGGCGGCTTCTTCTCCACCTCGGACGATCACGAAGCGCTGATCGCCCGCCGCAAGGAGATCGGCGACCACCCGATCCCCTCCGGCAACTCCGCAGCCGCGCTGGGCCTGCTCCGCCTGTCCGCCCTGACCGGCGAGCGCTCCTACCGGACGCACGCCGAGTCCGTCTTCCGCCTCTTCGTCAAGCCTGCCTCCCAGCACCCAGAGGCCTTCGCCCACCTGCTGAGAGCTATCGACTTCCACCTCTCCCCGACCAAAGAGGTGGCCCTGATCGGCGAGGACCTAACCGACCTCGCCCGCGTCGTCCGCTCGAAGCACCGCCCCCACCTTGTCCTAGCCGGCGGCCCCGAGGGCACCGACGGTCCTCCGCTGCTGAGAGACCGTCCAACGATCGACCGCAGCCCGACCGCCTACGTCTGCCAAAGCTTCACCTGCGAGCAGCCGGTAACCGAAGTACCGGCCCTGGAAGCCCTACTCTAAGACGCTCCTCGTCTGATACAGATGGAGGCCGTGCGAGGCTCTTTCTTCACCTTCGCCGCCGGCCGCCGGGCCAAGTGGATCGTCTTCGCCGTCTGGTTCGTGGCGATCTTCATCGCCTCCGGCCCTGCCAACCTGCCGGCCAAGTTCGAAGACGCCGAAAGCAACGAGGCGACCTCCTACCTGCCCGGCAGTGCCGAATCGACCCACGCGCTGCACGCCACCGAGTCCCTGCAGAAGGGCGAAATCGCCCCCGCCGTGATCGTCTTCCGGCGCGAGTCGGGCCTCACCCCCGCCGACCACCAGACGATCGTCGAAGACGTCGGCAAGATGACCGCAAAGCGCTTCCCTGGAGTCATCCCCGATGGTGCGACCGCCGCTGCCGGCGGTAAGCCCGGAAGCTCGAAGGCAGCCCCAAAGGCAACGGCAGAAGGCCTGAAAGCCGGCTGTGGCAGCCCGACCGCCGCGGTTCCCGGCCAGCCCGCGGGCTACGCCCCGTTCGTCGGCCCGGTCTGCTCCAAGGACGGCAAGGCGGCGATCGTCACCTCCTACATCAAGGGCAATGGCGAGGGCGAACGAATCGTCGACCCGGTCAAGTACTGGCGCGAACAGATCCCCGACGACGACGGCGGCCTCGAAGCCAAGATCACCGGCGGCGCCGGCTTCTCCGCCGACGCGATCGAAGTCTTCGAAGGCATCAACGGAACCCTGCTGCTGGCCGCGGTCAGCCTGGTGATCTTCCTGCTGATCGTGATCTACCGCTCGCCGATGTTCTTCCTGATCCCGCTGACGGCGGTGCTCTTCGCGGAGACGCTCTCGCGCTCGCTCGGCTACGGCCTGACCGAGCTCGGGGTCACGGTCAACGGCCAGTCGAGCTCGATCATGTCGGTGCTCGTGCTCGGCGCCGGGACCGACTACGCCCTGCTGCTGGTCTCCCGCTATCGCGAGGAGCTGCACCACACGGTCGACAAGCACGAGGCGATGCGGACCGCGCTCGAATCGGCCGGACCGGCGATCTTCGCCTCGGCCGCGACCGTGATCGCCGCCCTCTTCTGCCTGCTGCTGGCCAAGGTCAACGGCACGGCGGGCCTGGGCCCGATCGCCGCGATGGGCATCGCCTGCGCGGCGCTCGCGATGCTCACCCTACTGCCGGCGCTGCTGACGATCTTCGGCCGCCGCGCCTTCTGGCCCTTCGTCCCGCACACGCCGGAGACCGCGCCGGGGGCCGGCGCCGTGTCCGAGAGAGCCCGAACCAAGATCGTCGACGGCGGCGCCTTCGGCGCAATCGCCAGGGTCGTCCTCGCCAGCCTCCTCGTCTTGGTTCTGCTGCCCCTGGTCCTGCTCAACTGGCTGCTGCGCGTGCTCAGCGCTCGCCGCATCCCCTCGCTGGTCGTCGGCCCCCTCGACCGGGCGGTCTTCACCCCCTTCGAGGCGCGCCGGCGCCGGCTCGAGCACGCCACCGACGCCACTCACGGGTTCTGGGCCAGGCTTGGCGATCGGATCGCGATCTCTCCCCGCCGCGTCATGCTCGGCTCGGTCGCCGTCCTGCTCGTGCTCTGCTGCGGACTCGCCTTCTTCTCGACCGAACTGACCAGCGAAGACACCTACCGCAGCGAAGTCGAATCGGTCGAAGGCCAGCACCTACTCAACAAGAGCTTCCCGGCGGGTACAACCGCGCTGACCGACGTCGTCGTTCCGGCCCGTAGCGAAGTGCCGGCGGTGAGGGCCGCGGTGGCCAAGGTCGACGGAGTCGAGTCGGTCTCCCAGCCGGTGGCCCAGGGACCGCCCGGGACGCTGGTCCAGGTCACGCTCGAACCAAATCCGTACTCGACCGACGCCTTCGACCTGGTCAAGCCAATCCGCGAGGCGACCCACAGTGCCTCCCCGGAGGCACTGGTCGGCGGCCCGACCGCGGTCGAATTCGACGTCCGCGACGCCTCCAGCTGGGACTCGACGGTGATCCCGCCGATCATCCTGCTCGTCGTCTTCCTGATCCTGGTCGGCCTGCTGCGCGCGGTGGTCGCGCCGCTGATCCTGATCGGCACCGTCATCCTCAGCTTCGGCGCCGCGCTCGGCGTCGGCTACTTCGCCTTCGAATTCATCTTCGACTTCCCCGGCTCGGACCCCTCGCTACCGCTCTTCGCCTTCGTCTTCCTGGTCGCGCTCGGGGTCGACTACAACATCTTCCTGATCGCCCGGGCGCGTGAGGAAACGATCAAGCACGACTCCAAACAGGGCATCCTGCGAGCCCTCGCGGTCACCGGCGCCGTGATCACCAGCGCCGGCATCGTCCTCGCCGGCACCTTCTCGGTGCTCGCCGTCCTCCCCCTCACCTTCCTCACCGAGCTCGGCTTCGTCGTCGCCTTCGGCGTCCTGCTCGACACCTTCCTCGTCCGCAGCGTCCTCGTCCCCTCGATCGCTCTGGTCGCGGGCGACAGGTTCTGGTGGCCCTCGGCGCTATCGCGCCACGGTGGCTAGGACGAAAGCGCTCTTACCCTCGGTGTAGGCCTCGGGGGCGTCGGGGTGGCGCTCGGCGAGCTCGCGCTTCCTCGGGCAGATACGGCGCATGAAGGCAGTCGAGCCCGGCGAGCGGCTCAAAGCACCCGCGAGCTATCTCGAGGTCGCCTACGCTGGCGAGGATGTCGATGATCGGCTTGGCCTCGAGGCCGGGAACCGCGGTGCTGCCGACATGGTGGATGCCGCCCACGATCCATTCGCCGATCGCCTCTTCGAGCAACGCGCGCTCCTGCTCGAATCGAGCCGGCCAGCTTGGATCGGGAGGCGCGAGCTGGATGGCTCCGTCGCCGGCGTTCGGGTCCGACATGCAACGAAGAATGCCCCATGTGAGTGGCCGCAGCCGCTGAGCCGCTGGAGCCGTCGCAGTGGCTAGGCTGCGCCATGCCCTATCGAGGCTCCTACCTCTGGCGACTGCGACAAGCCGTCGGTCACGACCTCGTCTTGATGCCCGGCGCAATGGTCGCCCTGCAGCGAGACGATCGGCGCGTCCTGCTGACCAAGCGCACGGACGACGAAACTTGGTGCTTGCCTGCCGGAGCCGCGGAGCCGGGTGGGAGCTTTGCCCGCACGGCGATCGACGAGCTGGCAGAGGAGACCGGGATCAAGGTCTCGGAGGCCGATCTAGTGCCCTTCGGATGTCTCTCGGAGGCCGAGGCGCACACGATCCACTATCCCAACGGCGACGTCACTCACTGCTTCGCACTGTGCTTTTTGGCGACTACCTGGCAGGGGGACGCTCGCCCAGACGAGGAAGAGGCGACCGAGGCGAAATTCGTCAACCTGCAGACGCTCCCCGAGCCGATGCACTCCCCCACCGCGCATGCGCTTGAGCTACTGGTCGCTTATCGCGACTCGGGCACGTTTCAGGTGCGCTGACTACGAAGCCCTACAGAACAGGCAGGAACTGTTCGATCTCATAGGGAGTGACCTGAACGCGGTAGTCGTCCCACTCCTGCCGCTTGATCTCGACGAAGCGACGGAAGGTGTGCTCGCCCAGCGTGCGCAGCACCAGCTCCGAATCGGCGGCGACCTCGATCGCCTCGCCCAGCGTCGCCGGCAGTTGCTCGATGCCCTGGTGGGCCAGCTCCTCCGGCGAGAGGTGGTAGAGGTTCTGCTCCATCGGCTCGGGCAGCTCGTAGCCCTTGTCGATCCCTTCCAGGCCCGCCTGCAGCATGCCGGCAAAGCAGAGGTAGGGATTGCAGGCAGGGTCGGGGCAGCGCAGCTCGACCCGGGTCGCGCTCTCCTTGCCGGGGTGGTAGAGCGGCACCCGGATCAGCGCCGAGCGGTTGCGGCGCGACCAGGCGAGGTAGACCGGCGCCTCGTAGCCCGGGACGAGCCGCTTGTAGGAGTTGACCCACTGGGCGAAGAGCGGTGAGATCTCGCGCGCGTGCTTGAGCTGGCCGGCGATGAAGGCCTTCGCCGTGGGCGAGAGGAAGTACTGATCGTCGGGGTCGAAGAAGGCGTTCTTGCCGTCCTTGGTCAGCGACTGGTGGACGTGCATGCCGGAGCCGTTCTCGCCGAAGAGCGGCTTCGGCATGAAGGTCGCGTGCCAGCCGTACTTCATCGCGTACTCCTTGACCACGATGCGGTAGGTCATGCAGTCGTCGGCCATCGCCAGCGCGTTCTTGTAGCGCATGTCGACC
>DASYIY010000025.1:0-17353 GCA_035997045.1 Solirubrobacterales bacterium
CTGGTCAGAACGAGCGGCAGGAGCCGCTCTTGAGTGTTCTGACCAGGCACTCCCGACCTCCTGCCAGACTCGTCCTCCTGTGAAGCACGATGCCCACGGCTATTGGCTTGAGGAGGCTCCCGCCGTGGAGCTTGCTCCGGAGCTTGTTGGGGAGCAGAGCGCCGATGTCGTCATTGTCGGCGGTGGCTACACGGGAATGTGGGCCGCTTGGCACATCAAGCAGCTTGAGCCCGAGGCGTCGGTGGTTTTGCTCGAGGCGGACCGGTGTGGGTTTGGTCCTAGCGGACGGAACGGGGGGTTCTGCAACTTGATGTGGTTCTCGTTGCCGAGCATGCGGGAGCGGTGGGGAGATGCCGGGGCGTTGGATGTGGCTCGTGCCGCCGAAGCGGCTGCGGTTGGGATCGGCGAGTTCTGCGAGGGCGAGGAGGTCGATGCCTGGTACACGCATGGGGGGTACCTGCAGGTGTCGACCGCGGAGGCGCACGATGCTGTTTGGGGGAAGGCCCTCGATGCGTGTCGGGAGCTTGGGGCCGAGGATGCGATTCAGCCGCTCTCATCGGCGCAGGTGGCGGAGCACTGTGCCTCGCCTGCATTCAGAGGCGGGGCCTACTACTTAAAGGCCGCGACCGTGCAGCCGGCGCGGTTGGCGCTTGGGTTGCGCGAGCGGTTGCGCGAACGCGGGGTGGAGATCTACGAGCGCTCGGCGGTGAGCAAGGTCGCCGGCTCCTGGTCGGGCGTTGAGGCGCACAGCTCAGAGGGGGTCGTCCGCGCAGAGCGGGCCGTGCTTGCGGTCGGCGCAGCCGCCAAGTCGGTCGGCGGGCCGCTGCATAACCGGCTTTCGGTCGCTTCCTCCCACATCGTCCTCACCGAGCCGGTTCCCGATTTGCTCGAGGAGATCGGCTGGACGGGGGGCGAGTGCATTACCGACAGCCGCGCCCTGATCAACTACTTCCGCACCACGCCGGACGGTCGCATCGCCTTCGGCTGGGGCGGCGGTCACATAGGAATGGGCGCTCGCCTGCACGGCAGCACCGAGATCGACGCCGAGGTCGTCTCGCTCACAGCCAAACACCTCTGGGACTATTTCCCCGGCCTCGAGGGCCGCGCCATCACCCACGCCTGGGGCGGCCCGATCGACGCCTCGCCCACGCATCTCCCCTTGGTCCTCCCGCTACGGGGCAACCGGGCCTTCGCCGCCGCCGGCTACACCGGCAACGGAGTGGGCCCATCCCACATGGTCGGCCGAACTCTCGCCTCCCTAGCTCTCGACCGCCACGACGAACCCTCCAACCTCCCCTTCATCGATCCCTCGCCACCAAAGGTCCCGCCCGAGCCCTTCCAATGGATCGGCGGCGAAGCGATCCGAGCCGGAATCATGCGCAAGGAGTCAGCTGAGCTATCGAACCGCAGGGCCGACCCGATCAGCTCCCTAATTGCTCGCATCCCGGAGCTGATCGGTTTCCACATCGGCAGGTAGGAGGGCGGGGGTCCCTCTCCCCGACACTTGAGCGAGCGAAGCGAGCGGGTCGGGGAGAGGGACCCCCGCCCTCCCTCTATCCCGCCGCCGCCGGAACCACCAGCACCGGCCGCTCGGACAAGTGCAACAGCTTGTTCGGGGTCGAGCCAAGGATGAACCCCTTCAGCGGCGGATCCCCGTAGCTGCCGACGACGATCATCCGGGCATCGCGCTGCTCGGCGACCTCGGTCAGCGCCTCGGTCCCCCGCTTGGGGACCATCTCTATCTCCGCCGCGATGCCGTGCTCCGCCGCTCTCCGCTTTGCCTCGTCCATCATCTTGGCGCCGAGCTCCTCGACCGCTTCCTCGTGCTCGGCAATCTCGCCGCCCCATATCCCCGGCGGCGCGTAGCCGAAGACGACGACGACGCTGTCATCGAGGCCCTTGGCAAGTTCGACCGCAGCGTCGAGCGCGGCGTTGCCGCAGTCGGACCCGTCATAGCCGACGACTATCGATCCCATCTCAGATCCCCTCCGATCCGGTTGGTCCGGGTGGCTCCACTTCGCCCTCGAGGAAGCCGGCCGGGACCACCTCGGGGCGCCGGCGGAAGAAGCTTGGGACCTTGCGCCACTGGATCACCATCAGGAAGATCCCGAGGAAGAGGAAGAAGACCGCGATCACGAGCGGCGGGCCGATCCCGAACCAGGAGTTGCCCGATTCCGAGTTGGCCGGGTCGGAAAGTTCGATCCCGTTCTTGATCAGCAGGTAGAAGAGAATCGCGCCGCCGACGGTTGGGCCGACGCCGATGAAGAAGAAGTTCTTGACGCTGCGCATCAGCTCACGCCGGTAGTAGATCGTGCAGGCAAAGCCGGTGATGCCGATATAGAAGGCGATCATCAGGCCGAGCGCGGCGAGTGAGTCGAAGAGGATGTCTTCGCTGAAGAGGGTCAGGCCGACGTACCAGAGGATCGAGAGCGCTCCCATCAGGATCGTCGAGACGTGAGGCGTCAGGTAGCGGGGATGGACCTTGCCGAGGCTCTCCGGCATCGCGTGGGCGCGCGCCATCGAGAGCGTCGTGCGGGCCGTCGGCAGGATCGTGGTCTGGGTCGAAGCCGCCGCAGAGCTGAGCACGGCGATGATCAGGATCTTGTCCAGCGGCGAGCCGAAGACTTCGGTGCCGAGCGAGCTGAGCACGTCTTCCTGGTTTGCGACCAGGGCGTCGACACCGGCGTAGGCCTGCGCCGCGATCGCCACGATCAGGTAGATGCCGAGCAGGATCAGGGTGCTGATCACCGTTGCCCTGCCCGGCGCCTCACCGGGATCCTCGGTCTCCTCGTTGACCGTCGCCGTGGTGTCCCAGCCCCAGTAGATGAAGACCGCGAGCAGCATCCCCGCCGAGATCTCGCTGGGGCTGAGCGAGAAGGGGTTTATCCACGAGAGGCTCGGGTGGATCGAGGCCGAGGGCGCGCTGCCCGCGTAGACCTTGACCAAGGCAACGATTGCGAACAGGGCCAAGGTGAAGAGCTCGGCGGCGAGCAACCCAACCTGGGTGCGGGCGGAGAGCTCAATTCCAATCACGACGATCGTCGTCATCAAGACGATCCAGAGGACGCCGACGACGGTCACCGCCAGGGTCGACGCTTCGATGCCGAAGAGGAGGAAGGTGTAGAGGCCGGCGATCTGGGCCAGGTTGGCCATCACGATGATGTCGGCGACGACGATCGCCCAGCCGGCGAGCCAGCCGAGCTGCGGCCCCATCGCCTTGGTCACCCAGGAGAAGCTGGTGCCGCAGTCCGGATCGGCCTTGTTCATGTAGTAGTAGCCGCCGGCCACCAGGAACATCGGGATGAAGCTGACCAGCAGGATCGCCGGCGCCTGCAGGGCGACGGCGGCGGCGACGAAGCCAAGGGTGGCGGCGAGGCTGTAGCCGGGCGCGGTCGAGGCGACCCCGATCACGACGCTGGAAACGAAGCCGATCGCGTTCTTCTTCAACCCCTTGTCGGCGGTACTGCCGGCCGGTGGTGGCGCGACGGGATCTTGCGAACCTGGAGCGGGAACCGCAGCACTCTCCATCTGTCTCCTTCCGTCGGCTTGCCGCATGCTGTCCGCAGCGACAGCTTGAAAGTAGGTCTATCGGCCGTTCCGCACAAGTGGCAAATGTCCCAAAAGCAAGGCGTTTATTTGTCCAGTTAGTACAAGTAAACGCCTGTGACTTGCCCTGATGAACATTGCAAGTGCGCTATACCAGTTCTAGCGTTGTCCATATCGTCGTAGCGCGAGAGGAGATCGAGATGGCTGTTGCATCGCGTCCGGGCGCAGAGGTCGGTACCGGTCTGCAGGAGTTGGCACAGCGACATCTCTGGATGCATTTCTCGCGCATGGGCTCCTACGGCCCCGAGCACGAGATCCCGATCATCACCCGCGGCGAGGGCTGTTACGTCTACGACGACAAGGGCAAGCGCTACCTCGACGGCCTCTCCGGCCTCTTCTGCGTCAACGCCGGTCACGGGCGCACCGAGTTGGGCCAAGCGGCCGCCCGCCAGGTCGAAGAGCTCGACTTCTACACGCTCTGGAGCTACGCCCACCCACGGGCGATCGAGCTCGCCGCCCGCCTCGCCTCGCTCGCTCCCGGCGACCTCAACCGGGTCTTCTTCACCTCCGGCGGCTCGGAGTCGGTCGAGTCGGCGCTGAAGCTCGCCCGCAACTACCACCGTGCGCTCGGCAAAGGCCAGAAGCACAAGGTGATCGCGCGTGAGATCGCCTACCACGGCACTTCGCTGGGCGCCCTCTCCGCCACCGGCATAACCGAGCTGCGCTCGCAGTTCGAGCCGCTCGTCCCCGGCGGTTGCCACGTTCCCAACACCAACATCTACCGCTGGCCGGAAGACCGCCACCCGCTCTGGGCGGCGACCGCGATCGAGGAGCGGATCCAGTTCGAGGGCCCGGAGACGGTCGCAGCGGTGATCCTCGAGCCGGTCCAGAACGCCGGCGGCTGCATCGTCCCGCCGGACGGCTACTTCGAGCGGGTGCGCGAGATCTGCGACCGCTACGACGTGCTGATGATCTCCGACGAGGTGATCTGCGCTTGGGGCCGGCTCGGCCACTACTTCGGCTGCGAACGCTTCGGCTACGTCCCCGACATCATCACCGTCGCCAAGGCGCTGACCTCGGCCTACGCCCCGATGGGCGCCCTGATCGCCTCCGACGCCGTTGCCTCTCCCTTTATGGAGGGCGACGCCTCCTTTGCCCACGGCTTCACCTTCGCCGGCCATCCCCTGGCCTCGGCAATGGCGATGGCCAACCTCGACATCTTCGAGCGCGAGGATCTCTGCGGTCACGTGCTTGCCAAGGAAGGCGAGTTTCGCCAGATGCTGGAGACCCTCTACGACATCCCGATCGTCGGCGACGTGCGCGGCGCCGGCTACTTCCAGGCGATCGAGCTGGTCAAGGACCGCGAGACCAAAGAGAGCTTCGACGACGAGGAGTCCGAGGATCTGCTGCGCGGCTTCCTTTCCGGCGAGCTCTACAAGCGCGGCCTGATCTGCCGGGCGGACGATCGCGGCGATCCCGTGGTCCAGCTGGCGCCGCCGCTGATCGCCGACACGGAGCAGTTCGAAGAGATCCACGACGTCCTGCACGGCGTGCTCAGCGAGGCCTGGGAGCGGGTCCAGAGATAGGCCCCCGGATGCTCACCGTCCAAAGCCTGCTCGACGAGCTCGACCTCGAGCTTTCGGCTGGCACGCACGCGGCCGAGGCGCCGGTGCGCTGGGTGCACATCTCCGAGCTGGAGGATCCGACCCCCTGGCTCTCCGGCGGCGAGCTGATGCTGACCACCGGGATCCCATTGAGCACGGCAGCCAAGCAGCGCGCATTCGTCGGTCTGCTCGCCGATCACAACCTCGCCGGCCTCGGTTTCGGCACCGGCTTCAATCACGACAAGATGCCGAAAGCGCTGGTCGAGGAGGCAAAGAAGCGCGACTTCCCGCTCTTCGAGGTGCCCTACTCGACGCCGTTCATCGCGATCACCGAGAAGGCCTTTGCCCGGCTCGTCAACGAGCAGTACGAGGTCCTGCAGCGCGGCATCGCCGTGCAGCGCCGGCTCGAGCGACTGGTCCTCGAAGAGCGCGGCCTGGAGGAGATCGTGGCGACGATCGCCTCCGCGGTCGGTGGCACGGTGGCGATTCTCGGCCGCCGCGGCGAGCGACTCGCCGGGCGCGGCTTCCGCCGCGAGCTCTCGGCCGAGGTGGTCAAGGCGATTCGCGAGGAAGCGCTCTCGCACACCGCCGACGGGCACCCCTTCGTCCCCGCCCACCCGGCGATCGCCGGCCGCGCCCTCGCCCACCCGGTGATCTCCCCCGGCGGCGGGCCGCCGCAGGCCTGGGTGGTGATCGTTCGCGACTCGGGCGGCCTCGGCGATTTCGAGCGCCTGATCCTGCAGCAGGCAGTCGCCGTGGTGGCGCTCGAGCTGATGCGTCGCCGCGTTGCCAGCGAGACCGAGCGGCGCCTCGCCGGTGACGTCCTCGCCGGGGCGCTGGGCGGACGGCTCGAGCCCTCGGAGCTGCGCCGTCGCCTCGAGCCGTTCGGCATCGGCGACGAAGCGGCCGTGCTGGTCTTCGACGTCGAGGATCCCGCCGCCGCCGAGTCGGTTCTTGAGCGCGCGCTGGCCGCCGATGCCTGCCCGGCGGTGGTCGCACCGCACGCCAGCGGCCGCCGCGAGCTGCTCTGTGCGGTCGTCGACGCCGCCGATCGCGACCCGGTCGATCTCGCTGCCGACGCCCGCAAGGCGCTCACGGTTGACCGCGGCACCGTCCGCGCTGCCGCCAGCCGCCCGGCCCCGCCGGAGATGCTGCGCCACTCCTTCCACGAGGCGCGCTGCGCGCTGGAGGCGACCGCGATCGACAACGGCAGCGCCCCCGAGGTCGCCTCCTGGAAAGACCTCGGCGCCTTCACCCTCTTGCTCTCGATCCAGGACGACGAGGCGCTGAAGCTCTACTGCGACAGCGTTCTCGGCCCGATCGAGGAGGGCGACGAGGAGTACGGCGGCGAGCTGCTGCGCTCGCTCGAGGCCTTCATCGAACAGAACGGGCAGTGGGAGCGGGCCGCCCGCGAGGTCTACTGCCACCGCCACACGCTGCGCTACCGGATGCGCCGGGTCGAGGAGCTGACCGGGCGCGACCTCTCGCGTGCCCATGACCGGATCGAGTTCTGGCTGGCCATTCGAGCGAGGGAGTTGGTGGCATGAAGGTAGGTATCCCCACGGAGATCAAGCCGGACGAGTACCGGGTGGCGATCACGCCTGCCGGTGTGCGCGAGCTGGTCGAACACGGCCATGAGGTGCTGATCGAGGCGGGCGCTGGGGAGGGCAGCGCGATCTCCGATAGCGATTTCGAGGCACAGGGCGCTCGCATGCTCTTCGACGCAGCTGCGGTCTTCGCAAACGCCGAGATGGTGATGAAGGTGAAGGAGCCGCAGCCTCCCGAGGTCGAGATGCTGCGCTCCGGGCAGCTCCTCTTCACTTACCTCCACCTCGCCCCCGACCCGGAACTGACCCGGGGCCTCTGTGGCTCCGGCGCGACCTGCATCGCCTACGAGACAGTCGAGGACGCCCGCGGCAGGCTGCCGCTGTTGGCGCCGATGAGCGAGATCGCCGGCAAGATCGCCACCCAGGCCGGTGCCTTCATGCTCGAGAAGCCGCTCGGCGGCCGCGGAATCTTGCTCGGTGGTGTGCCCGGCGTCGCCGCCGCCAATGTGATGGTTATTGGCGGCGGCGTGGTCGGCATGAACGCTGCCTTCATTGCGATCGGGATGGAGGCCGACGTCTTCGTCTTCGACAAGTCGATCGACCGCCTGCGCGAGCTCGAGGTCGACTTCGGCGGGCGTTGCTCGACGGTCTTCTCGACCTCGCTCGCGGTCGAAGAGATGCTGCCCCGCGCCGACCTCGTGATCGGCGCAGTCCTCGTTCATGGGGCTCGTGCTCCCTTCGTCGTGCGCCGGGAGCAGCTGGCGCTGATGAAGCCGGGCGCGGTGCTGGTCGACGTCGCGATCGACCAGGGCGGCTGCTTCGAGACCTCCCACCCGACGACGCACAAGGACCCGACCTTCGAGGTCGACGGGATCACCCACTACTGCGTCGCCAATATGCCCGGGGCGGTGCCGATCACCTCGACCCACGCGCTCACCAACGCAACCCTGCCCTACGCGATCGCCCTCGCCGACGAGGGAGTCGCCGGCGCGATCCGGCGCGACCCCGGGTTGCGCCCCGGCGTCAACGTCGCCGCGGGGGTGGTCACCCACCCGGCGGTTGCCGAGGGGGTTGGGATGAACTGCGTTCCGGTCGAGGAGGCGCTTGAACTTGAAAAGGCTGCGGCAACCGAGAGCTAGGGAGGACTGACTAAATGGCGACGGCGGCAAAGACCCAGTTGAAGAACTTCATCGGCGGCAAGGCTGTGGACCCGGCCGAGGGCGGTAGCGAGGACGTGCTCAACCCGGCCACCGGCGAGGCGATTGCCGAGGCGCCGCTCTCGACCAAGCCCGATGTCGACGCCGCGGTCGCGGCGGCCAAGGGCGCCTTCCCGGGTTGGGCGGCGACTTCCCCGGGCGAAAGGGCACGGGCGCTGCTGCGCATGGCCGACCTGATCGAGGAGCGTGGCGCGGAGATCGCCGACCTCGAAGCCGCCGACGCGGGCAAGCCGCGCAGCGCCGTGGTCGAGGACGAAATCCCGGTGATGGCCGATCAGCTGCGCTTCTTCGCCGGCGCCGCGCGCACGATGGAGGGCCGCGCCGCCGGTGAGTACATGGAGGGCCACACCTCCTTCATCCGCCGCGAGCCGATCGGCGTGGTTGGCCAGATCACGCCCTGGAACTACCCGCTGATGATGGCGATCTGGAAGATCGGCCCGGCGCTCGCCTCCGGCAACACGGTGGTGCTGAAGCCGGCCGAGACGACCCCCCTGGCCACCCTGAGCTTCGCCGGGTGGTGCGCCGAGATCCTGCCGGCCGGCGTCTTCAACGCGATCGGCGGCCACGGCGACCCGACCGGCGCCGAGCTGGTCACCCACCCCGATGTCGGCATGGTCTGCCTCACCGGCTCGCCGCCGACCGGCAAGTGGATTGCCAAGGCTGCCGCGGACACGCTGAAGCGCGTTCACCTCGAGCTGGGCGGCAAGGCCCCGGTGGTGATCTTCGACGACGTCGACATGGAGGCGGCGATGGAGACGATCGCCGGTACCGGCTACTACAACGCCGGCCAGGACTGCACGGCAGCGACCCGCGTGCTCGCCGCCAAGGGCGTCTACGACGATGTCGTCAGCGGCCTCTCCGGCGAAGCGAAGGGACTGGTCCTCGGCGACACGATGTCCGCCGACACGACCCTGGGGCCGCTCAACTCCGCCCGCCAGCGCGAGCGGGTCGAGGGCTTCCTCGAGCGCAAGCCGGGCAACGCCGAGATCGTCACCGGCGGCGTCCAGCCCGACCTGCCCGGCTTCTTCCTCGAGCCGGCGGTCGTCGCCGGCCTCGAGCAGGGCGACGAGATGATCCAGGACGAGATCTTCGGCCCGGTGATCACCGTGCAGCCCTTCGACGACGAGGCGAAGGCGATCGAGTGGGCCAACGGGACCCGCTACGGGCTCGCCTCGTCGGTCTGGACCCGAGACGTGGGCAGGGCGATGCGGGTTGCCAACGCGCTCGAGTTCGGCTGCGTCTGGATCAACGACCACATCCCGCTCGTCTCCGAGATGCCGCACGGCGGCTTCAAGCAGTCCGGCTACGGCAAGGACCTATCCGTCTACGCGCTCGAGGATTACACCGAGATCAAGCATGTAATGATCAACTTGGAATGAGGTCCGCCATCGCAGGGGTGGCGCTCGCCGCGGTCGTGTTCATCGCCGCTGCGCCGGCGCCCAACGAACCGGTTGAAGAACCGCCCCGCTGTCATGGGCGGCTGGCGAAGATCGTCGGCACCGAAGGCGACGATGTGCTGAGGGGGACGCCCGGGCGCGACGTGATCTGGGGCGGCGGTGGCGACGACACGATCCTCGGCAGCCTCGGCAACGACCTGCTCTGCGGCGGACCCGGGTTGGACCTGATCCACGGCGGCCGCGGCAACGACCTCGCCGATGGTGGCGCCGGCGACAACGACCGGGTGATCGGCGACCTCGGCGACGACAAGCTGCTCGGCGGTAGCGGCGACGGCGACGAAGTCGCCGGCAGCCTCGGCATCGACACGCTCAGCGGTGGCCCCGGCAACTTCGACCTAGTCCACGGCGACTACGGCTACGACCGCATGGACGGCGGTCCCGGCCAGGGCGACATCGCCTCCTTCGCCACCGACGTCGGTGCCGGGCGCGACGGCGGCGTCAAGGCCTCGCTCGCCAAGCACCGTGCCGAGGGCGATGGCCACGACCGCCTTTTCCGCTTCGAGAGCCTCGAAGGGTCGGCCTTCGAAGACACCCTGATCGGTAACGGCCAGGGCAATACGATCGATGGCGGCGCCGGCAACGACACGATCCGCGGTGGCGGTGGCCCGGACCACCTCCTCGGCGGTCAGGGGACGGATCGCTGTCAGGGCGCCAAGGGCCACACCTTCTCCTGCGGCAAGGAAGCGAAGCTGAAGGCTTCTGCCTACGTCGAAATCGACCCCGTCTCAGGCGGCGGCGGGGGCCTGGAGCTGGTCGGAGGAGGGGGTCACGACGCTTTCGTCCTCGCCTTCAACGAAAAAGCCTCGACCTTCGGAGTGACGGCCAAAAAAGGAATCGCGGTTGGCCAGGGCTGTTCGCGCGTGAGCGCCAGGCAGGCGAGCTGCGCCACCGAGGGCCCGGCGCGCTGGGTGATGGCCGACCTCGGTCCCGGCAACGACAGCCTCGCGGTAGAAGGCTCCCTGGCCGGCGCCCAGAACGTCCGGCTCGCCGGCGGCCTCGGCAACGACGCGATCCACGGCGGTTCCGAGGACGACCTGATCGAGGCCGGATACGGTGCCGACCGCCTCTACGGCGGCGCCGGCGCCGACGGGCTGATCGGCAGCAGGCCCGGGCCGACGTTTCTCTACGGCGGCCCCGACGGCGACCTGCTCGCGGCCGGCGGCGGCTGCGCGGGCGGCGCCCTGGTCGGCGGTCCCGGCCGCGACGACGCCTCCTTCGCCGAGACCCCGGCGCACCCCGGCATCCTGCATGTCTCCTTCCCCGCGCACGCGGCCTGGATCGACGCGATAAAGGGTTGTCACAAGGTCCACCTCTCGCCCACCGACGAGGACATGGAGGGCTCCTTCGACTGGGACATCCTGGTCGGTGACGGCGGTGCCAACGCGATGCTGGGACAGCCCGGTCGCGACCGCTTCTACGGCGGCGGCGGCGAAGACGTGATCGACGCCCGCGACGGCGAACGCGACTTCTCGATCCAGTGCGGCCGCGGCCGCGTGCCGGCGAAGAAGGACCAGCCGGTTCGCGGCAAGCCGGCGGGGCGTGCCCTGACCGATGCCTTCGATCCAAGCCCGGTCCTCTGCGCGGTCGCCAAACATGGCAAGCCCGTCGACGGTCTCGGCAACGCCGCGAAGAACTAGGAGCGGCTTCAGCGGCTGCGGCCGTCGCTGTTGGCGACGGCGCAGGCTTCGTCGGCGCCGATGAAGGGAGCGAGGGTGACGTAGGTGGCGAGCGGCGCGATCTCCTGCATGCTCTCGGCGCCGCCGCGTTTGACCTGGTCGTAGATCATCGAGTAGATCGCGCCGCCGATCGCCTCGCCGGCGATCGGGCTTGCGTCGGGCTTGCGTTCGTAGCCGGGCACGAGCAGGGCCTCCATGCTCTCCATCACCCGGTCGCGCTGCTCCAGCGCCTGCTTGCCGGCGGCGTAGACGTCGACTGCTCCCAGGGTCGTGTACTCGGTCTCGGCGGCGCAGAAGGCGAACATCGAGCCGAAGGCGCCGCGGACGGCGTGCGGCCAGTCCGGCGCCCGCCGGAAGGCCGGCAGCGTCGTCGCCAGCATCTGCGCGGAGCCGCTGTCGACCGCCGCCAGCATCGCCTCCTCCTTGTCGGCGAAGTTGGCGTAGAAGGTCGAGAGCGAGATCGAGGCGCGGGCGGCGATGTCGCCGACGGTCATCGCCGGGTAGCCCTTCTCGGCGACGACCGAGGCAAGCGCGCGCAGGATCCGCTCCGCCTGGTCGTAGCCCTCGAGGCGGGCGCTCCTTGCCGGCGGACGGTTGCGCGGGCGGCGCAGCGGCGCCGGCGGCGGCGGGTAGGAGAGGACCCAGTCCCACATCTGCGGGACCAGGTCGAGCAACTCTCCCTCCTCGCCCCGGTAGAGACGGGTGTGGATCACCTTGCGCAGGCCGCCGATCGTCGCTCGCACGATCTCCGGCGGCATCTGCTCATGTCCCGGCGTCTCCTCGAGCGCGGCCGAGACAAAGCCCTGGCAAGCGTCAGTCGCACGGTCGATTTGCTCCACCGCGGGCGGTCCGGCGGCGAAGATCTCGACGAAGCAAAGCCGCGAGGCCGCCGGTTGCTCGACGATCTGCCGCACTAGGGCGTCGAGAGCGGCTCGCCCGCGCTGCTCCCCGCCGATCTTGCCGTTGGCTGCCCCGATCGTGCCGATCGCCGGGCCGACGAAGGCCTCGATCGCCGCCAGCAGGCAGTCCTGCTTGTCGCTGAAGTGCTCGTAGAAGGCGCTGCGCGAGACCCCCGAAAGCTCAAGCAGGTCCTCGACCCGGGTTCCCTCGTAACCCTCCTCGGCGACCACCGCGACCAGCGCCGCGAACAATCGCTCGCGCTGGTTTTGCGCGACCTCCCCGGCTGGGAGGCGCTGCCCCGGTCGCAGCTTGCGATCGCGCAATGTGTCGGCGTCCCCCCACGGCGTCCTGACCATCTCGACCGGACGATAACCGGCCATATCGTTACCTCCGTGGTTGCTTGAGACTGTACGGGCAGCAGGATGGTACGCACGGTTCTTTCCGAACGCAAGTATTCCTAAATAAAAGGGACCTGGTTTTCCTGCTCTAGAGCCGAAGTGAGGGGATCGAGGGCTCAGCCTTAACATTGGAAATAGCCGGTGGGCTTGATTTTTGCGTATGGCTATGTTCTTATAACGGACAGGCCATCGATGCCGCAGCAAGAGCCGGTTCCCTGCCGGCATCCCTGTCGTCGGTCCCCCTTCCGGCGGCGCGCAGAAACAAACATGGACCCGGGTCCGGCGCCTCCCTCGCCGGCCCGGGCCGTTTGTTCGTTGAACTAGGCTTCGGAGATGGCCCGAAGCCCCAGCGAGGACGAGGCCGCCGCGATCGCGGCGGCGATCGAGCGCTTCCAAGTGGAGACGGCCCCGGCGCCAGGTGGTGAGGTAGAGGCGATAGGCCCGTGGCAGCGGGCCGCGCTAGTCGAAGGAGTCAGCGCGAAGGGCACTATCGAGGATTCAGAAGGAGGAGAAAGATGGCCGTCGTGAAGATCATCGAGTTGGTGGGAAGCTCCAAAACGTCCACGGACGACGCCGCGAAACAGGCACTGGGTCAGGCGCAGGGGACGCTGCGCAACATTCGTGCCGTGGACATCGTCTCGACTGGGATTCGCGGTGAGAATCTCGACGAGTACCGGGCTCATGTGCGGGTCGCTTTCCTGATCGAGGGCACGGACATCGACTAAAGAGTTTGGGAGGGGCCGGATGCCCCTCGCTCGACACGTTGGCTAGATTCCGGTCTATGAGTGACGAGACGCCTGAGATTTCTGAGATTTCCCGCGAAGAAGCTCAAAAGCTTGTTGATGCGGGGGCGCAGTTGGTTGATGTGCGGGCTGAGCATGAGTGGGAGATGGGGCGGATTGAGGGTGCTGCTCATTTGCCGCTGGCTGAGCTTGCGGATCGGACCGATGAGATCGACAAGGATCGGCCGGTGGTCTTCTACTGCCGTGGGGGCAATCGTTCGACGATGGCTACCGAAGCTCTTGCGGCTGAGGGCTATGACGCCAGGAAGCTGAGCGAGGGGATTGTCGGTTGGGCTGGGGCGGGGTTGCCACTCGAGCCGGAAGGTGGTGCGGTTGCCGAGTCGGGCGAGGCCGCGGCGATCCTTCATGCACGTAAAAAGCTGCCTCCAGAGCTGACCAAGCCTTAAATACCCTAATCCCTGTCAGGTTTTGCTATTTTCCTGGAATGGAGGTAGTCGTAGACCAGCAGAAGGAGCAGCGGGGCAAAGGCCGCACCGGGACTCTCGAGAACCCGGAGACCTATCGCAACGTCCCGGGCCACATCATCCCGATCATCGAGCGCGAGTTCGATGACTTCGACAACGAAGCCGAGACCTTCCTCGCCGGGCAGATACCTGAGGACGAGTTCATCGGCTTCCGCCTCAAGCAGGGCGTCTACGGCCAGCGCCAGCCCGACGTGCAGATGGTCCGAATCAAGCTTCCCTTTGGCGGTGTCACCCCGCAGCAGATGGAGGCCTTCGCCAGCGTGGTCGAGAAGTACGCGCCGCTGAACAAGGGCCACATCACGACGCGGCAGAACATCCAGATCCACCACGTGCCGCTGCGCGACATGGAGTCGCTGTTGCGCGAGATCTCCGTCGCCGACCTCTCCTCCCGCGAGGGCTGCGGCAACACGGTGCGCAACGTCACCGGCGACCCCTGGGCCGGTGTCGCCAGCGACGAGGTCTTCGACCCGACTGCCTACGCCGGCGCCTACGCCCGCTACTTCGTCCGTCACCCGACGACGCAGCTGATGCCGCGCAAGATCAAGACGGCGTTCAGCGGCTCCGACGAGGACCGCGCGATCACCGGCATCCACGACATCGCCTTCCTCTCGCGCGAACGTGACGGGGTCAAGGGCTTCGAGGTCCGCGTCGGCGGCGGTACCTCGATCATGGCCCGGGTCGCGCCCACCCTCTACGACTTCGTCGAGGCCGACAACGGCGACTATCTCAAGGTCTCCGAGGCCGTGCTGCGCATCTTCGATCGCCAGGAGTGGCTGCGCGCCAATCGCGCCCGCGCCCGGATCAAGGTCCTGATCGACAAAATCGGCATCGACGCCTTCCGCGAGCAGGTCGACGAGGAGCTCGAGGGCGACTGGGTCGGCGAGCGCGACTTCGACGTCGAGCGGCTGCGCTTCGAGGACGACGAGGAGGCCAACGCTCCCGCGATTCCGCCCGAGCCCGCCTCGCCCAACGGCGACCACTCCGAGTTCGAGCGCTTCTGCGAGGGCAACGTCCAGGCCCAGGTCCAGGAGGGCTTCTCGGCGGTCGAGGTGAAGATCTACCGCGGCGACCTGACCCCGGAGCAGTTCCGCGGACTCGCTTCGATCATGCGCGACTTCACCGGCGGCTACGCTCGCAGCACCGTGCAGCAGAACCTGGTCCTGCGCTGGGTCCGCGACGAGGCGCTCTACGACCTCTGGCAGCGGCTCAGCGAGCTCGGCCTCGGCGAGGCCGGCGCCCGCGAGATCACCGACGTGGTCAGCTGCCCCGGCACCGACAGCTGCAAGATGGGCATCACCAGCTCGATGGGCCTGAACAAGGCGATCAGGGAGCGGCTGGCGGAGATGGAGATCACCGACGAGCTGACCCGCAAGATCCACATCAAGATGAGCGGCTGCCCCAACGGCTGCAGCCAGCACCACATCGCCAACATCGGCTTCTACGGCGCCTCGCTGAAAGTCGGCGCGCGCCAGATCCCCGCCTATATCCCGCACATCGGCGGCAACTACGAGGGCGGCGAGGTGATCTTCGGCACGCGGCTGAAGTCGCGCCTGCCCGCCAAGCGGGTTCCCGAGGCGGTCGAGCGCTGGGTGCGCCTCTACGAGGCGGAGCGCTCCGGCGAGGGCGAGGCGTTCAACGCCTTTGCCGAGCGGATCGGCGCGCAGCGCTTCGAAGCCGAGGTCAAGGACCTGACCCTGCCAGCTGAGTTCAGCCTCGAGACGATGCAGGAGTTCATCGATTGGAGCCGCTCCAGCCCCTACAAGGTTGAGAGGGGCGAGGGCGAGTGCGCGATATGAACCCGGTTGCCGCGCCGACAGAGATCTCCGACCCGGAGGCGATCGCCGCCCAGCTCGAGGACCGTTCCGCCGAGCAGACGATCGAGTGGATGTTCGAGACCTTTGGCGAGAGCCACTACATCGCCTGCTCGTTCCAGAAAACGAGCTCGGTTACCGCTCATCTGGCGAGCAAGGTCAACCCCAACGCGCGCTTCTTCTACCTCGACACCGACGTGCTCTTCCCGGAGACGTATGAGACCCGCGACCGCCTCGGCGAGGCGCTGGGGATCGAGTTCGACCGCTTCCACAACCTCACCCTGGAGGAGCAGGCGGCCCAGCACGGTGACGAGCTCTGGAACCGCGATCCCGATGCCTGCTGCGGTTTGCGCAAGGTCGAGCCGATGCGCAGGGCGCTTTCTTCCGTAGACTGCTGGCTCGCCGGCGTCCGCCGTGAGGACTCAGCCAGCCGCGCCAACACCCCAAAGTTCGGCTGGGACAAGCGCTTTGAGCTCTGGAAGCTCAACCCGCTCGCGGACTGGACCGAACGCGACGTCTGGAACTACATCCATGAGCACGACCTCCCGTACAACCCGCTCCACGATCAGGGCTACCCCTCGATCGGTTGCACGCACTGCACCAAGCCGGTCGGTGTCGGCGGTTCGTCCCGCGATGGCCGCTGGGCGGGTCTCGAAAAGACCGAGTGCGGGATCAACTAGCGGCGCCCAGCGCCTGAGATAGCCCCTTCGTAACCCTTCCCCAACCGATTGGTGAGATCCAACGCATGAGCGAGACGATGACTGAGCTTTCCCTGACACTTGACGAGCGCCACACCGCCGACTTCGAGATGATCGGCAACGGCGGCTTCGCGCCGCTGACCGGCTTCCAGGGTTCCGCTGACTGGGAGCGCGTCTGCTCCGAGATGCGGACCGTGGATGGCGACTACTGGCCAATTCCGATCACCCTGGCGACCGACCTCGAGTGCGAGGTCGGCGATGTGATCTCACTCTCCAGCGACGAAGGCAAGCCGCTGGGCCGGATCACGGTCGAGGAGATCTGGGAGCGCGACGCCAAGCGCGAGGCCGAGCTGGTCTACGGCACGACCGACGGGGAGCACCCCGGCGTCGCCGCGATCTACGCCGAGGGCAGCCGCTGCATCGCCGGCCCGCTCGAGGTCGACGCCCTGCCGGATCACGAGGACGCCTTCATGCGCCGCTACAAGACGGCGGCCGAGCACAAAGCCGACTTCGAGGCGCGCGGCTGGAAGAAGATCGTCGCCTTTCAGACCCGCAACCCGATCCACCGCGCCCACGAGTACCTGACCAAGGCGGCGCTGGAGACCTGCGACGGCCTCTTCATCCACCCGCTGATCGGCAAGACCAAGGCCGGCGACATCCCCGCCGACGTGCGGATGCGCTGCTACGAGGTGCTGATGGAGAACTACTACCCGAACGACCGGGTGGTGCTGGGCGTGAAGCCGGCGAAGATGCACTACGCCGGCCCCCGCGAGGCCGTCCTGCACGCGATCGTCCGCCGCAACTACGGTGCGACCCACTTCATCGTCGGTCGCGACCACGCCGGTGCCGGCGACTACTACGGCACCTACGACGCGCAGAAGATCTTCGAGACGATCGACATCGACGAGCTCGGGATCGAGCCGCTGATGTTCGAGCACACCTTTTGGTGCAACGAGTGCGAGGGGCTGGCCTCCAACAAGACCTGTCCCCACGACCAAGACGCGCGCCTCTTCCTTTCCGGAACCAAGGTCCGTGAGATGCTCGGCAACGGCGAAAGGCCGCCGCACGAGTTCTCCCGCGACGAGGTCGCTGACATCCTTATCGACGCTTACAAGGAGGACTGAACGAGCATGGCTGGCGAGAAGGGCTTCACCCTCTGGTTCACCGGGCTTTCCGGTGCCGGCAAGACGACCATCTCCGGATTGCTGGAGACCCAACTACGCGAGCGCGGC
>DASYIY010000026.1:0-40431 GCA_035997045.1 Solirubrobacterales bacterium
CTGTTCCTGCACATCCTCGCGGTCGTGCTCGCTTTCGGACCGACCTTCGGCTACGCGATCTTCTTCTCCGTTCTGCCGCAGTATCCGCGGGCGACCCCCGCGATCCTGGCCGGGATCCAGAAGACCGATCGCTATCTGGTCAATCCCGGGATGATCGTCCTGCTCTTGGCGGGCATCTACTTGCTTGCCGATGGGCCCTGGAAAACGAGTGACGCCTTCATCGGCGTCGGCTTCCTCGCGATCCTCGTGCTCTTCGGCCTCCAGCACGGGTTCTTCCAGCCGAAGGTGAAGGAGGCTCGGGCGCTGGCCGAACGGGATCTCAAAGCGGGGGACACCCTCAGTGCTGAGTTCACCGCATTGGGGGACCGGATCGGCAAGGTCGGCACGGTTGCCGGTCTGATCGTGGTCGTAACGGTCTTCTTCATGGCCTACAAGCCATTCCTTTAGCGGGCCGGCCCTGATGGCCACACCCGCTGCCGAGGCCAAGCTCGATCCCTCGTTGCCGATCGCGATGTTCGACTCCGGGGTCGGTGGGCTGACCGTGCTGCACGAGTGCCTGGTCTCGCTGCCGGAGGAGGACTACGTCTACCTCGGTGACACGGACTGGTTCCCGTACGGCGTCAAGGACCCGGACGATCTGCGAGCGCGGATCAGGGCAATCGCTGAGCTCTTGCTCGGTGGCCGCGCCAAGCTGCTGGTGATCGCCTGCAACACCGCGACCTCGATTGGCGCGGACGTGGCGCGCGAGGTTGCCGCCGAGCACGGGGTGGAGGTGGTGCCGGTGGTCGAGCCGCAGGCCGAGATCGCCGCCGCGATCACCGACAACGGCCGGGTCGGGGTGCTGGCGACGCCGAACACGGTCGCCAGCGCTGCCTACCGGCACGCACTCGAAGGACAGGGACGGGCGCTCGAGGTGACCGAAGTCGAGGCACCCGATCTGGCCCCCTTCATCCAGGACGGTTCGCCCTTCGATGAGGCGGTGGTCGAGATGGCCCGCGCCTACTGCGCACCGCTGAAGCGGGCCGAGGTCGACACCCTGATCCTCGGCTGCACCCACTACCCGCTGGTGGCGCCGATGCTGCAGCGCATCCTCGGCCGCGACATCCGCCTGGTCAGCGGCGGCCACGCCGTCGCCGCGGCCATCCAGCGCACCCTCGAGCGTCGCGGCCTCGCCCGCTCTCCGGATGGGGAGGGCGACTACCGGTTCCTCTGCACTGGGGATGTCGATTCCTTTTGCGACCTCGGCACCCGCTTTCTGCAGATGCCCTTGGGTGATGTGGAGCGGGTCGAAATTACCGGCGATCGCTAGTTCCGCGCGCGCGATTTCCCGCCTCCGGCACCTATGTAGTCCCTGCGTGAGCTCCGACCTGCGAGGGTCCATCTATGACGACAATAGCCCTCGGCAATACCGTATATACTCACCCCGTGGCAAAGGTGATGATCTCAGTCCCAGATGACCTGCTCGAGCGGCTCGACGCTCAAGCTAAGGCCAATCACGAGACCCGCAGCGGCTTCTTGCGTCGGCTTGCCGAACGCGAGCTAAACGCTCAGCACGCTGAGCGCCGCAAAGAGCTGGAAGATCTGCTCGGTCCGCCTGTTCACATGGGCGGTGGCTGGGCGAAAATAATCCGCGAAGATCGAGAATCGCACTGAAATGCTGCTGCTCGACGCGGGAGTATGGATTGCGGCAAAGGACGCCGATGAACCTTATTGCGAGGCTGCACGGCCGTTCGTCCTTGAAACGTCGACTCCAGTCGCGGCCCTGGACCTGACCTTTTACGAGGTCGCAAACGCCGTTGCCGCAAAGCGGAAACGGGCCCAGGAGGCGGAGGAATTGTGTCGCTTGATCGCCGCCCGTTGCATCGACAGTGTCATTGCCGTTGATGTCGAGATGATGCAAGCCACGGTCGGCCTGGTCGCCGAGTATGGACTCACCGCCTACGACGCGGCTTACGTCGCTGTCGCACGCCGTCACGGCTGGACCCTGGTCAGTACCGACATCGCCGACCTGGTCTCCAAGGGTCTCGCGGTGGCGCCTGACGCCGCCGACTACCCTTAGACCGGATGAGCGTTCTCGAGCAGGTGCAGGCAGACGTGCGCACGGCGATGAAGGCGGGCGAGCGCGAACGCGCGGGCGCGCTGCGGATGATCGTCGACTCGCTGCAGAAGGACGCCAAGCTGGGCGACGGCGACGAGGTCGCGGTGCTGCAGCGGGAGCGCAAGAAGCGGCTGGAAGCAGCCGATGCCTTTAGCGAGGCGGGCCGCGCAGAGCAGGCGACGGCCGAGAACTTCGAGGCGGAGCTGATCGAGGCCTATTTGCCCAAACAGCTCTCCGACGAGGAGCTGGCGGAGCTGGTCGATGCTGCCGTTGCTGAGACCGGCGCCAGCGAACAGAAGCAGATGGGTCAGGTGATGTCGGCGCTGATGCCGAAGCTCGGTGGGCGCGCCGATGGCAAGCGGGTCAGCGCGGCGGTGCGTGAGCGGCTTGGCGCGTAGGCAGCTCACCCTCGAGAACAACGTTGCCGCCGAGCTGGCGGGCTCCGAGGACGCGGTGCTGCGCGCCCTGCGCGGCCACCTCGACTGCGACTTCCACCTGCGCGGCAACGTGCTCACCCTCGACGGCGAACCGGCCGATGTGCAGACGGCGGCGACCGTGGTCGACGAGCTGGTCGAGCTGATCGAGAACGGGCACGAGGTGGCGCCGGGGACGATCGAAGCGGTGACCGGCGCGCTCGATGCCGATGAGAGCCCGGCCGAGATCCTCGAGGACGTCGTCTGGCGTCACCGCAACACCAAGGTCTCGCCGAAGACGCTGAACCAGAAGCGCTACGTCGACTCGATCCGCGATCACACGATCACCTTCGGCGTCGGCCCGGCCGGCACCGGCAAGACTTTCCTCGCCGTGGCGATGGCTGCCGCGGCGCTGGCCGACAAGCAGGTGCAGCGGATCATCCTCACCCGGCCCGCGGTCGAGGCGGGCGAGCGGCTCGGCTTCCTGCCCGGCGACATCCAGGCCAAGGTCGACCCTTACCTGCGACCGCTCTTCGATGCCCTCTTCGACATGCTCGACCCCGACCGGGTCAACGGCTACTTCGAGCGCGGCGTGATCGAGGTCGCGCCGCTCGCCTTTATGCGCGGGCGCACCCTCAACGACTCCTTCGTGATCCTCGACGAGGCGCAGAACACCAGTCCCGAGCAGATGAAGATGTTCTTGACCAGGCTCGGCTTCAACTCGCGCATGGTCGTCACCGGCGACGTCACCCAGATCGACCTGCCGACCGAGCAGCGCTCCGGCCTGGTCGTCGTCCGCGACATTCTCGGTTCGGTCAAGGACATCGACTTCATCAACTTCGGCGGCGAGGACGTCGTTCGTCACAAGCTGGTCCAGCGCATCGTCGCCGCCTATGACGAGCACGGCAGTCGCGAGCGGGCGGCGCGGGCCGAACACGGGCCGACGCCGGGCTCTTGAGCCTGGACCTCTCCGACGTGCCGGCTGAGCTGCATGAGCCGGTGAGCGCTGCCCTTGCCGCGGCCGAGGTCGGCGACGGTCACCTCGCGGTCGAGCTGGTCGATGCCTCGCGCATCCGCGAGCTCAACCGCGAGCACCGCGGCAAGGACGCGCCGACCGACGTGCTGGCCTTCCCGATCGACGGCGCCGGTCCGGAGCCTGGCCCGCGCGAGCTGGGCGACGTGGCGATCTGTCCCGAGCACTGCACGGATATCACCGAGGCCGCCGTCCACGGCGTGCTCCACCTCTGCGGCCATGACCACGAGGTCGACGGGGGAGAGATGCTGGCCTTGCAGGCCCGAGTCCTGGAGGGCCTGGCGTGACCCGCTCCGGTTTCGTCGGCCTCGCCGGCCGGCCCAACGTCGGCAAGTCGACCCTGGTCAACCAGATCGTCGGCAGCCACGTCGCGATCGTCTCGATGCGGCCGCAGACGACGCGACGGGCGATCCGCGGCATCCACACCGACGTTGAGGGCGGTCGCCAGCTCGTTCTCGTCGACCTGCCCGGTGTGCAGCGCCCCCGCGACGTGCTCACCGAGCGGATGCAGAAGCGGGTCGAGCGCGAGCTCGCCGACTCCGACCTGGCCCTGATCGTGATCAACGGCGAGGAGGGCGTCGGGCCCGGCGACCGCTTCATCGCTCGCGCCTTGCTCGGGGCCGGCGCCAAGCTGCCGATCATCTGCGCCGTCAACAAGGCCGACCAGCTTGGGCCGAACGAGATCGTCCCGGTCCTGGCCGAAGCGGCCGAGCTGGGCGGCGTTGACGAGGTCTTCCCGATCAGCGCCCGCAGCGGCGAGGGCGTTGACGTCCTGGTCGAGCGCATGGCCGAGCTGATGCCCGAAGGCCCCTACCTCTATCCGCCCGAGGACCACAGCGACCAGTCGAGCGAGGTGCTGCTGGCCGAGCTGATTCGCGAGCAGGTGCTCAACCGCACCCGCGACGAGATCCCGCACTCGGTCGAGGTCAAGGTCAAAGAGGTCGATGAGCGTGAGGACGGTCTGGTCACCGTCAACGCCGAGGTCTGGGCCGAGACCGAGTCGCAGAAGCGCATCCTGATCGGCAAGGCCGGAGCCAAGGTAGGGGAGATCGGCACGGGAGCCCGCCGCTCGCTGGAAGCCGAGCTCGGAGCCAAGGTCCATCTCGACCTGAAGATTCGGGTCCGCAGTCACTGGCGCCGCGACGAGGACCTGCTCGACCGCCTCGGTATCGAGTAGCGGTCACAACTACGATTGCTTGATGTTTGAGCAGGTGAAATTCGATGAGCGCGGCCTGGTGCCGTGCGTGGCGCAGGACTTCGTCAGCGGCGAGGTGCTGACGCTCGCCTACGCCAACGCTGAGTCGTTGCGGTTGACGGTCGAGACCGGGGAGCTGCACTTCTTCAGCCGCTCGCGCGAGGAGATCTGGCGCAAGGGGGAAACCTCGGGCAACGTGCTCAAGTTGCGCCAGCTCCGCTACGACTGCGATGGCGACGCGATCGTCGCCCTGGTCGAGCCGACCGGTCCCGCCTGTCACACGGGGGAGCGCAGCTGCTTTTACCGCGATCTCGACGGCGACGGTGAGCCGGCGCCCGCCGTGCACGAGACGCTGGCGACGCTGGAGCGCACCCTGCGCAGCCGCGCCGCCGAGCGGCCCGAGGGCAGCTACACGGTGCAGCTGCTCGACGATCCGAAGCTGATCGGCGAGAAGGTCGAGGAGGAGGCCGAGGAGGTGGTCCGCGCCGCGCGCGAGGAGTCCGACGAGCGCGTCGCCGAAGAGGCCGCCGACCTGCTCTACCACCTCGCCGTCCTGCTCGCCGCCCGTAAGGTGCCGCAATCGGCCGCGATGGAAGTGCTCAATGGCCGTCGTCGCTGAGTCGGAGCTGAGGCTCGAGCCGAGCCTGGAGGAGGCGCGCGCCTTGTCCGAGCAGGGCAACGTCGTCCCGGTCTGCGCCCGCCTGCTCGACGACTGTGAGACGCCCGTCTCCGCTTTCCTCAAGCTGCGCGCCGGCGAGCCCGAGGGAGCTCCCTGCTTCCTGCTCGAGTCGGCGGAGCAGGGACAGGTCGGCCGCTACTCCTTCGTCGGCTTCCGGCCTCGCTCGCTGCTGCGATGGAGCGATGGCGTGCTGAGCGATTCCGAGGGCGGGTCCGTCGAGGCCCCCGACCCTTACGGGGCGGTTGCCGAGCATCTCTCCGCTTTCAAGCTTGCCCCCGTCGAGGGCCTGCCGCCGTTCGCCGGCGGTGCGGTCGGCTTCTTCGGCTATGACCTGGTGCGCACGGTCGAGCCGCTCGGCGAGCCAAATCCCGACCCGCTCGGGCTGCCCGATATGGCGCTGATGGTCACCGACCTGCTGCTCGTCTTCGATCACCTGCGTCATCAGCTGACGATCATGGCCTGCGCCTTCGCCGACGACGAGGGCGGGATCGATGCCGCATACGAGCGTGCCGCCGCCGCGATCGCCGATGCCCGCCAGCGCCTGCGCGGCGCCGTCCCCGCGCCGGAGCAGCCGTCGGTTGTCGAGCCGCCGCAATTCACCTCCAACATGGAGCGGCCGCGGTTCGAAGCCGCGGTCGAGCGGATCGTCGAGTACGTCCACGCCGGCGATGCCTTCCAGGTGGTGCCCTCGCAGCGCTTCTCGGCGCCCGCTCCGGTCGAGGCCTTCTCGATCTACCGCGGCCTGCGCGCGGTCAACCCCTCGCCCTATATGTACTTCCTCGAGTTCGGCGACTTCCAGATCGCCGGCGCCTCGCCGGAGCCGCTGGTCAAAGTCACGGGTCGCTCGGTCGAGACCAGGCCGATTGCCGGCACCTACCCACGCGGCGCCAACGAGGAGGAGGACCGCCGCCTTGCCGAGCGCCTCGTCAACGATCCCAAGGAGCGGGCCGAGCACGTGATGCTGGTCGACCTCGGCCGCAACGACCTCGGCCGCGTTTGCGAGTACGGCTCGGTCTCGGTCGACGAGCTGATGGTGGTCGAGACCTACTCGCACGTGCTGCACATCGTCAGCCAGGTCTCGGGCACGCTGCGCGAGGAAGTGGGGGCGATGGACGTGCTGCGCTCGGCCCTGCCGGCGGGCACGCTCTCCGGCGCGCCCAAGGTGCGGGCGATGCAGATCATCGATGAGCTGGAGCCGATCAAGCGCTGCTCCTACGGCGGCGCGATCGGCTATCTCTCCTGGAACGGCGACCTCGACACCGCGATCCACATCCGCACCGTCGTCGTCAAGGATGGTCAGATCCACGTCCAGGCCGGTGGCGGCACGGTCGCCGACGCCAAGCCCGCCTACGAGTACAACGAGTCGGTCAACAAGGCCAGGGCGGTCTTCCGCGCCGTCGAGCTGGCCTGCGAACAGCCGGATTGGGCGTGAGGTGACGATGAAAGTCCTCGTGATCGACAACTACGACTCCTTTACCTACAACCTGGTCCAGTACCTGGGCGAGCTCGGGGCGGAGCTCGACGTCGTTCGCAACGACAAGGCGACCGTCGACGAGCTGCTCGAGCGCGACGCCGAGCGGCTGGTTGTCTCGCCGGGCCCCTGCACGCCGGCCGAGGCGGGGATCTCGGTCGAGGCGATCCGCCGCTTCGCCGAAGCCCGCACGCCGGTGCTCGGCGTCTGCCTCGGCCACCAGTCGCTGGTCGAGGCCTTCGGCGGGCGCACCGTACAGGGCGACCCGATCCACGGCAAGGAGGCCGAGATCGAGCACGACGGCCGCACCGTCTACGCCGGCTTGCCCAGCCCCTTCGTCGCCGGCCGCTACCACTCGCTGGTCGCCGACCCCGATCTCCCCGACGAGCTCGAGTTAAGCGCCAGCCTCGGCGACGTGGTGATGGGTGCCCGCCATCGCGAGCTTCCCGCCGAGGGCGTCCAGTTCCACCCCGAGTCGGTGCTCACCCCCCAGGGCAAGCACCTGCTCGCCAACTTCCTGCGGGAGGGCTAATGGCCGCGGGCCCCAACGAGATCGTCACGCGGGCGATCGACGCGGTCTGCGCCGGCGATCACCTCACCGCCGATCACGCCGCCGCGGTTTTGGCCGAGATCATGGAGGGACGCAGCAGCGAGGTGCAGACCGGCGCCTTCCTGATCGCCCTGCGGGCAAAGGGGGAGACCGTGCCCGAGCTGGTCGGGCTGGCCCGCACGATGCGCTCGCTCGCGGCACCGGTCTCGACCTCGCGGACGGATCTCGTCGACACGGCGGGGACCGGGGGAGGCCCCTCGACCTTCAACGTCTCGACTACGGCGGCGCTGGTCGCGGCGGCGGCCGGCTGCGCGGTTGCCAAGCATGGCAACCGCTCGTACACCAGCCGCTCTGGCTCGGCCGACCTGCTCGAGGCGCTCGGCGTCAATATCGAGCTCGAGCCCGAGCAGGTGGGCCGCTGCATCGACGAGGTCGGCTTCGGCTTCATGTTCGCTCCCCGCCACCACCAGGCGATGGCCCACGTCGTGCCGGTGCGCAAGGCGCTCGGCGTGCGCACGATCTTCAACTTCCTCGGCGCGCTGACCAACCCTGCTGGGGCGCCGCGCCAGCTGCTCGGAGTCTCCGACCGTCACTACCAGGAGACGATCGCCGAGGCACTGGTCGGGCTCGGCGGCGTGCGGGCGATGGTTGTCAGCGCCGACGATGGCGTCGATGAGATCTCGATTGCGGCGCGAACCCGCGTGATCGAGGTCGAGGACGGCAGGACCGCGGAGCGCTTTGTCGAGCCCGGCGACTTCGGTTTCGCCGAAGCCGAGCCGGAGTACGTGGCCGGCGGGACCCCGGAGGAAAACGCCGCGGCCTGCCGGGCGGTGCTGGGTGGCGAGGCAGGCCCCCGGCGCCACCTAGTCCTGCTCAATGCCGGCGCTGCGATCTACGTCGGCGGCAAGGCTGGGAGCCTTGCCGAGGGGGTCGAGCTGGCAGCTTCGGCAATCGACTCGGGAGCGGCGCGAGAGCTCCTCGGTCGCCTGGTTGCAACGGCCGCCGAGCTCGGCGTCTAGGCTTCGGCGGTCTAGTGGCAACGATCGAGCAGCTGATCTCGGTAGCGCGAGAAGGGGTGGAGGAGCGCCGCGGGCAGGTCCCGCAGGCGGACCTCGAGTCGCGCCTTTCCGCCCGCGGCAAGGACCGTCCCTTTAACGAGGCGCTGGTCCGGCCCGGCCTCTCGGTGATCTCCGAGTTCAAGCGCCGCTCGCCCAGCGCCGGCGATATCTCCCCCGACGCTGTGGTCGCCGAGCAGGTCAGCGCTTACGAGCGCGGCGGCGCGGCGGCGCTCTCCGTGCTCACCGACGAGCGCCACTTCGGCGGCACGCTCGAGGACCTTCGCGCTGCCCGCGCGGCATGCGACTTGCCGATCCTGCGCAAGGACTTCATCGTCGACCGCTATCAGCTCTACGAGGCGGCGGTCCACGGTGCCGATGCTGTGCTGCTGATCGTTCGCGCTCTCGCGGATCGCGAGTTGCGGGCGATGTACGACGAGGCCCGCGGACTCGACCTCGATTGCTTGGTCGAGGTTCACGACGGGGAGGAGCTGCAGCGGGCGCTGGAGCTCGACGCCGAGGTGATCGGGATCAACAACCGCGACCTCGACACCGGCGCGGTCGATGTCTCGACCACGTACGAGCTGATGCCGGATGTGCCGGCTGGGAAGACGGCCGTCGCCGAGAGCGGGATCTCCTCGCGCGACGAGCTCGAAGAGCTGGAGCGGGTGGGGGTCGACGCGGTTCTGATCGGCGGAGCGCTGATGAACGCCGCCGATCCCGAGGCGAAGACACGCGAGCTGACCGGGATCGACGAGGGCACGCGCGAGCACCGCCTTCCCTGAAGATCGAATTTAGCCACCTTTTGCGGGCCGTTTAGGAATCGCTGAGGGTTGCCGCCTACATTGCTCCCACAGTGAAGAACTCCCTTCGCAGCTCTTTCGGTTCGGCCCTCCTCGGCGGCGCGGTTGTCGCGGCCTTCTTCGCGATCGCTGTCTCCGCAGGCTGGATCGACTCGAAGACGACGACCACGACGGCGATCCCGGCGCCCCTTACCGCGCCCGTCTCCAGCAAGGAAAGCGGCGACACCAACACGGTCAACCAGATCTACAGCCACGACGGGCCGGGCGTTGCCTTCATCGAATCGACCGAGGCCCCCGAAGAAGCGTCTTCGCCGCTCAGTCCGTTCGGCGGAGAAGAATCGCGCGGAGGTGGGATCGCGACCGGCTCCGGTTTCCTGATCGACAACGAAGGGCACATCCTCACCAACAACCACGTGGTCGAAGGTGCGACCAAGGTCGAGGTCAGGCTGGGCTCGTCGGACACCAACCATGAAGCCGAAGTCGTCGGCGCCGACCCGGCGACCGATGTTGCCCTGCTCAAGATCGACGTCCCGTCCGGCCAGCAGCACCCGCTCTCGCTCGGAGACTCCGCCAAGATCAAGGTCGGCGATCCCGTGGTCGCGATCGGCAACCCCTTCGGGCTCGATCGCACCGTGACCGCCGGCATCGTCTCTGCCTTGCAGCGCCAGATTCAGGCGCCCAACGGGTTCTCGATCTCACACGTGATCCAGACCGACGCCGCGATCAACCCCGGCAACTCGGGCGGTCCGCTGATCGACTCCGAAGGAAGCGTAATCGGGATCAACTCGCAGATCCAGACCGGCGGCGGCAACAACGGCAACGTCGGCATCGGCTTCGCCGTCCCGATCAACACCGCCCGCGAAGTGGTCGAACAGATCGAGAAGAACGGCAAGGTCGAACACGCTTACATCGGCATCAACGGCGGCAGCGTCACGCCGGCCCTGGCCAAGGCGCTGAAACTGCCGGTCGAAAAAGGCGTCCTCGTCAACGAAGTGGTCAAGGGCAGCCCGGCCGACAAGGCCGGCATCGAAGGCGGCGACACCGAAGCGACGATCGAAGGCGTCAAGGTGAGCCTCGGCGGCGACATCATCACCGAAGTCGAAGGCAAGCCGATTGCCTCGATGGAAGATGTGATCAACGACGTCAACTCAGCGCAGCCCGGCGACAAGATGGAACTGACGCTGCTGCGCGGCGACAACGAAACCAAGCACGTCACGGTCACGCTCGGCGTGCGGCCTTAAGTCCGCCGAATAGGCGGCAGCCGGAACCCCCTCCTCTCCCACTTGCTGCGGTGGAGACGCGTCTGCTGGCGCCTCCAGGGGATTGCCGGAGAAGTACAGGCCGTTCGGAGGGGGTCCGGCTCCCGCCTGGTGGCCGTGCTCCCGTACCCTGGGCTTATGCGTGTGAAGATTTGTGGGATCACCAACCTGGACGATGCAGCTGAGGCTGTGCTGCTTGGGGCTTGGGCCATTGGCTTGATCCATTACGACAAGAGCCCTCGGGCCTGTCCTCCTGGGGAAGCTGCGGCTATTTGCGCTGCTTTTCGCAGGAAGTGCGAGGTTGTCGGGGTCTTTGTCAATCCGGAGTTGGAGGACGTTGCCAAGGCGGTTGAGGGGGCTGGGCTGACGATGGTGCAGCTGAACGGGGCCGAGGGGCCACAGTTCTGCGCCGAGGTGGCGCGGCGGACCGGGGTCAAGGTGATCAAGGCGATCCACGTGGCCAGCGGCGCCGAGGTGCACGGGGCGGAGGTCTTTCGCACCGACTTTCACCTGTTCGACCGGCGCGGAAAGGGCCTCTGGGGCGGCACCGGCGAAAGCTTCGACTGGGGGCTGCTGCGGGAGCACCGCTCCGAGATTCCGGCGATCGTCGCCGGTGGGCTGCGCCCCGACAACGTCGCCGAAGCGATCAAAGTTACGCATCCATTTGCGGTTGACGTCGCGAGCGGGGTGGAGGCCGAGCCGGGCCGCAAGGATCACGCCGCGATGGCGGCCTTCTTCGAGGCCGCTGGGGCGACTAGCGTCCCCGCTCCATGAGCACGGTCGAAGAGCGATTCGGGCCCTACGGGGGGCGCTACGTGCCGGAGACCTTGATCCCGGCCCTCGACGAGCTGGCCGCGGCTTGGGCCGAGGCGCGCGAGGACGCCGCCTTCAACGAGCGCCTGCGCCTGCTCCACCGCGACTTCATCGGCCGTCCGACGCCCCTTTACCTGGCCGACCGCCTCTCCGCTCGTGCCGGTCGCAGGGTCTACCTCAAGCGCGAGGATCTCGCCCACACCGGCGCCCACAAGATCAACAATGCGATCGGGCAGGCGCTGCTCGCCGAGCGGATGGGCAAGCCGCGGGTGATCGCCGAGACCGGCGCCGGCCAGCACGGCGTCGCCACCGCGACCGCCTGCGCACTTTTCGGTCTCGAGTGCGTCGTCTACATGGGTTCGGAGGACATCCGCCGCCAGCGCCCCAACGTCGAGCGCATGGGCCTGCTCGGTGCCGAGGTCGTGCCGGTCGAGGCCGGGGCGCGGACCCTGAAGGAGGCGGTCAGCGCCGCGATCCGCGACTGGGTCGCCAACGTCGAGACCACTCACTACGTGATCGGCTCGGCCGTTGGCCCGGCCCCTTTCCCGGCGCTCGTCCGCGATCTGCAGCGGGTGATCGGCGAAGAGGCCCGCGAGCAGGCGCTTGCCGCTGAGGGCGATCTACCGGCTCGAGTGATCGCTTGCGTCGGCGGCGGCTCCAACTCGATCGGCATCTTCACCCCGTTCGTCGAGGACGCCGGGGTCGAGCTGATCGGGGTCGAGGCGGCCGGGGAGGGGCTCGATACGGGGCGCCACGGCGCCTCGCTCGGTGCCGGCGCCACCGGCGTCCTGCACGGCTCGCTTTCATCGGTGATCGCCGATGAGGAGGGGCAGATCCTCGAGGCGCACTCGATCTCCGCTGGGCTCGACTATCCGGGCGTTGGTCCCGAGCACGCCTTCTTGCGCGATAGCGGCCGGGCGAGCTACTTCTCGGTCACCGATGCGCAGGCGCTGGCTGCGTTCGCCGAGCTTTGCCGCTTGGAGGGCATCATTCCGGCCCTGGAGTCTTCGCACGCGATCGCCTGGTTGCTCGAGAACGGGGGGGGCGGCGATGGTTACGACATTGTGTGTCTCTCCGGGAGGGGCGACAAGGATTTGGCTGAGGTCTTGGAGCGAACTGGTGGCTGAGGTGACGGTGACGGGGGTGGAGCGGATCGAATCGGCCTTTCGAGCGGCGAAGGACGAGGGTCGGGCGGCGCTTATGCCGTACATGATGGCCGGGTATCCCGATCGGGAGAGTTCGCTGGCTGTGGCTGAGTCCTATGCGGATAGCGGTGCCGATTTGGTTGAGCTTGGGGTTCCTTTTTCCGATCCACTTGCCGATGGGCCGACTATTCATGCTGCGGCTACCGCGGCACTTGAGGCGGGGGCGACGCTGGAGAATGCGTTTGAGCTTTGTGGGGCGATCTCGGGACGGGTGCCGGTCGTCTTCATGGTCTACGCCAACATGGTTCTTGCTCACGGGGGGGCTGGTGAGTTCGCCGAGCGGGCGGTTGCTGCCGGTGCCGCGGGGGCGATCGTTCCTGACTTGCCCCTGGAGGAAGCCAAGCCGGTGCGGGAAATATTCGCGTCTGCGGGGCTTGCCGTCGTGCCGCTCGTCGCTCCGACCACGCCGGCCGAGCGCCGGGCCCGGATCTGCGCTGTCGCGCAGGGATTCATCTACGTCGTCTCCACGGTCGGGACGACCGGGGAGCGGGATGAGCTTCCCGCGCAGCTCGCCGACCTTGTCACCGCGACCAAGGCTGAGGCCGAGGTTCCCGTCGCGGTCGGCTTCGGGATCGGCACGCCTGCGCAGGCCGCCCAGGTGGGTGAGGTTGCCGACGGCGTCATTGTCGGCAGCCGCCTGGTCCGTGCTGCCGGCGAGGCTGACGGCCCCGAGGATGCTGCCGAGGCCGTCGGCTCCTTCCTGCGCGAGACGCGCGCCGCCCTCGCGCGGACGTAAATCCACCTCAACCGGCCAGCTGGATAGGATTCCCGCCGCATGGGAATGGTGATCACCCTCTTTCTGGCCCTGGCGACGACGACCGTCGCCTACGCCGTGCTCGGCCAGGGCGGCGGCGTCGCCGGCGTGATCTTCTTCGGCATCCTCGTGATCGGCGCCACCATTCGGGTTTTCACCCCGAGTTCCGACTAAGAGCCCTTCTCTAAGCGCGCGTCGCGATCACCTGCAGGTACTCGGGCTCGAGCACGAAAGCCCGGTCGCCGCCCGTACTGGCTTTCCCCAACTGCTCGCGCAGGTCCGCCTCTAGGGCCGCCTCGCCGGCAGGGCCGACGCGGTCGAAGGCCATCTTGATCGGGCCGAAGTAAGCGCGGAAGAAGTCCAGGTAGTGGTCAACCGAGCGGAAGGCCTGGCGTGAGGCCTTGCGCTCGACTCGTAGCTCGGAGACCCCGTCGCCGAAGAGCTCGCGGACCCGGTCCTCGGTGCCCCAGAGAACGGGCGGAACAAAGCCCGGCGGTGGCGGCGCGTGCTTGGCGATTACCGCGAAGAGGCTGCTGACCGGCCCCTCGGGGACCCAGTTGGCCATCCCGATCCGGCCGCCCGGTTTGCAGGCCCGCAGCAGCTCGGCGGCGGCCTTCTCCTGTTCGGGGGCGAACATCGCGCCGAAGATCGAGATCACGACGTCGAATTCGGCGGCGCCAAACGGTAGGTCGGCGGCGTCGCCCTCGACGAACTCGACCTCGAGCCGCTCGGCCGCCGCCCGCTCGCGCCCGCGCTCAAGCAGCGCGGGGACGAAGTCGACGCCGACCGCGTTGCCCCACAGCGCCGTGCCGCGGCCAGGGCGCCGTTGCCGCTGCCGCAGGCGACATCGAGCACCCGCTCGCCGGGAACGATGTCCAGCGCTTCGACCAGTTCCTCCGAAACCATCATCACCAGCCCGGCGACCATCGCGAAGTCGCCCTCCGACCAGACCCGTTGCTGCGCCTGCTTGATCGCCCCGAGATCCACCGCGTCGCTCATCATCGCTCCCTCCTCGACTGCTCCACTCGAACTGCATCAAATTCTCGGTCTAGCAGGACGGGAATTTGATGCAGTTCGCCGATGCGGACGAAGTTACCGCGTTGTTGGGGAGGCGGCAGCTTTAATCTGGACCGATGCGGATTGGCGTGCTTACCGGCGGAGGGGATTGCCCTGGACTCAACGCGGTGATCCGGGCGATCGTGCGCAAGGGGGTCGAACACTGCGGCCATGAGTTCGTCGGCTACCGCGACGGCTGGCGCGGGCCGCTCGAGGGCGACAGCCGCCCGCTCGGTGTGCCCGAGGTACGCGGGATCCTGCCCCGCGGCGGCACGATCCTTGGCGCCTCGCGCACCAACCCCTTCAAGGAGGACGACGGAGCGCAGCGGATCGCCCAGCGGTTGAAGGACGACGGGGTCGACGGCCTGATCGCGATCGGCGGCGAGGACACGCTCGGGGCCGCTGCTCGGCTCTACGGTGAGCACGGCGTGCCCGTCGTCGGCGTGCCGAAGACGATCGACAACGACCTCGGCGCGACCGATTACACCTTCGGCTTCGACACCGCCGTCAACATCGCGATGGAGGCGATCGACCGCCTGCACACCACCGCGGATAGCCACCACAGGGTCCTGATCGTCGAGGTGATGGGACGCCACGCGGGCTGGATCGCCTTTCACGCCGGCCTCGCTGGCGGCGCCAACGTGATCCTGATCCCCGAGCTGCCCTTCGACCTCGACAAGGTCTGCGAGTTCGTCGGCCGCCGCTTCGACCACAACTACGCCCCGATCCTCGTCGTCGCCGAGGGCGCGCAGCCGGTCGGCGGGATGCCCGAAACCAAAAGCGAGAAGCTCGACCAGTTCGGCCACGTCGCGCTCGGTGGTATCGCCCACTGGCTGGAGGGCGAAATCGAGAAACGGACCGGCAAGGAGACGCGGGCCACCGTGCTGGGACACGTCCAGCGGGGCGGGACGCCGACGGCGTTCGACCGGGTGTTGGCTACGAGGTTCGGGCTGCACGCGATCGATGCTGCCGACGCTGGGGACTGGGGCAAGATGACTGCTCTACGAGGGACCGACATTGAGCTCGTCCAACTGAGCGAGGCCACCGCTGAGCTGAAGACGGTCCCGGCATCCCTGTATTCGGAGGCTGAGGTCTTTTTTGGTTAGGCAGGGAGGGGTCACCCGTCCCTCTCGCGCCTCGCGCAATGTCGCCGCAGCGGTTGCTTTCGGGTTGCTCGTGGCGGTAGCTGGCTGTGGCGGGGGAGAAGGCGTTGCCGAGGACGCGACCGTTACTGCTTACGTAACGGGACCTCTTTGTGCTGGCGCGAAGCAAGAGCTTGCGAGTCAAGGTGGGCAAGCTGGAGAGCTTCGGGTGCAGGCTGCTTGCCTCCCAAGCGCCCGGAGCCGCGCCAAGCTCAGTCTGGCAACGCTCGGCGCTAATGCTCGTCGAGCTACTGAGGACTCGACAACGGTGGCTTATTTGGAAGCTTCCGACCCTGCGGCGGCTCGCTTCACGCATCCGATCTTGGAAACCGCCGAGGTCCCGTGGATCGCTGGAAGCTCAGGAAAAGCCACTATGGCCCGCCTGCTCAAGCTCATCGAAGCTTCGGGCCCAGGCTCCCTGCGCCAGTCGCTTCGAGAAGAACTTCACGAGTCGTAGAGGGTCCCCACTAGAGCAAGTCTCCGAGTGCCTCGTCCAGCTCAGGATGCTTGAACTCGTACCCGAGGTCCTGGGCTCTTCTGGGCATGACTCGTTGTCCGCCCTTGAGGACCTCCCCGAACTCGCTCCCGTACATGAGATCCAGTGTGAACCCAGGAATCGGCAGCACAGCCGGCCGGTTGATCGTCCTGCCAAGCGCCTTCGAGAAGACCTTGTTGGTCACCGGGTTGGGTGCGGTCGAGTTGACGACCCCGTTGACCTTGTCGTTGTCGAGCGCCCAGAGCAGGATGCCGACCTCATCGTCGATGTGGACCCAGGAGACGTACTGGTTGCCGCCCGCCAGCGGGCCGCCGACGCCCAGCTTGAACGGGGTGAGGAGTTGCTTGAGGAAACCGCCGCGAGGGTCGAGCACGTGGCCGGTGCGGACGATGACCAGGCGCACTCCCGCTCCCTCGGCCTCGTGGGCCGCCTTCTCCCACTCGCGCACCACCTCGGCGTCGAAGCCCTCGCCGGGCTGGCTCGACTCGTCGACGATCGCCTCGCCGCGGTTGCCGTAGAAGCCGATCGCCGACTGGTTGACCAGCACCTGGGGCTTTTTCTCGAGGCCGGCGATCGCCCCGATCAGGTTGTGAGTGCCCTTGCGGCGGCTCTCCATGATTCGCTCTTTGGCCTCGTCGGTCCAACGCTGGTCGATCTTCTCGCCGAGAAGGTTGACGACGCCGTCGACGCCCTCGAAGGCGGCCGCCGGAGGTCGTTCGAGAGTCGGCTCCCAGGCGTGCCAGCCGACGCTTGGGTTGGTGCTGCGGGCTCGCGCCGGGTCGCGTGTAAGGCCGACTACGGTGTCGCCCCGGACCAGCAACGAGTCGCAGAGGGCCGACCCGATGAAACCGCTGGCTCCGCTGACCAGGACCTTCACGAAGCTAGGTGACCTCCACCGTGGAGAAGGTGCCAGTCTCCTCGCTGAAGCGGGCGATGCCCTCGCGCTTGGCCTCCTCGACCACCGCTTCGGCGACCTTGGGGGCGACTTCGCGGTTGAAGACGGAGGGGATGATGTAGTCCTCGGAGAGGTCCTCCTCCGAGACGGCCATTGCGATGCCCTTGGCGGCGGCGAGCTTCATCTCCTCGGTGATGCTGGGCGAGCCGGCGTCGAGGGCTCCGCGGAAGATGCCGGGAAAGGCAAGCACGTTGTTGATCTGGTTCGGGTAGTCCGAGCGCCCGGTCGCCATGATCCGAACGTAGGGGGCGGCGTCCTCGGGCATCACCTCGGGCGTCGGGTTTGCCATCGCGAAGACGATCGCGTCATCGTTCATCTTGGCCAGCGACTTGGCCTCGATCAGGCCGGGGCCGGAGAGGCCGATGAAGAGGTCCGTGCCCTCGATCACCTCGTTGGGGCCGCCGCTCAGCTGGTCTGGGTTGGAGTTCTCGGAATACCAGCGCTTGATCCCGCTCATCTCGCCCGATTCATAATCGGCGCGGGTGGTCGAGAGGGCGCCCTGGCGGTCGCAACCGACAATGTGGGTGACGCCGCAGGCCAGCATCATCTTCGTCACCGCTACCCCCGCGGCGCCGAGGCCAACCATCAGCACCCGCAGCTGCTCGATTGGCTTGCCGGTGATCTTCAGCGCGTTGAAGAGCGCCGCCATGGTCACGATCGCGGTGCCGTGCTGGTCGTCGTGGAAGACGGGGATGTCGAGCGTCTCCTTCAGCCGGTCCTCGATCTCGAAGCAGCGCGGGGCGGAGATGTCCTCGAGGTTGATGCCGCCGAAGGTGGGGGCGATCAGTTCGACCGCCTTGATGATCTCCTCGGCGTCCTGGGTGTCGAGGCAGATCGGGAAGGCGTCGACCTGGGCGAACTCCTTGAACAGCATCGCCTTGCCCTCCATCACCGGCATCGCCGCCTCGGGGCCAATGTTGCCGAGGCCGAGCACGGCGCTGCCGTCGGAGACGACGGCGACGGTGTTCTTCTTGATCGTGAACTCGAAGGCCTTGGAGCGGTCGTCGTGGATGTCCTGGCAGACCCGGGCGACGCCGGGCGTGTAGGCCATCGAGAGGTCGTCCCGGGTCTTCAGCGGGTACTTGTTCTCGACCGAGATCTTGCCGCCGCGGTGCATCTGCATAGTGCGGTCGACGTAGTCGAGCACCTTGGCGCCGCGGGTCGAGCCGATCGCCCGCAGGATCCGCTCCCAGTGCTCGCGGTCCTGGGCGTCGATCGTGAACTCGCGCACGCGCTTGCCCTCGCCGCCGGCTCCCGGCACCAGGTCGACGCCCTGCAGCTGTCCCCCCGCCTCGGCGATCGAGGCGGTCAGCTTGCCGAGCGGCTCCTGCCGCGCGTCGAGCTCGACCCGGATCGTGACGCTGTACTGGGCACTGACTGTCATGGGGCTATCGAATCAGATTCGGGCCACTTGCCTAGGCACGCCGATAGAAATCGGCCTCTGTAGCGTTCTACTTGCATGGCTATGCGACGAATCGTGCGAGTCGGAAGCGCACTCGTAGTGGCTTGCTCTCTGCTCTGCTTGCTATTCAGCCCTGGGAGGGCGTCCGCAGAGCCGCCGCCGGGGGAAGCGGGCTGGATGTACGAGCCTGGCACGGTGGCGGTCATCGACCTGACTCTCACGGCGCCCGAAAAAGTCAAACTCGAAGCGGAACCGGACAAATACGTCAAAGGCACATTTTCGCTTTCGAAAACCGACGGCACCCCCAGCGGCATCGAAACACCCTTGACACCGACGCCGCTGGCCGTCGAAATCCGCCTCAAGGGCAACGTCCTCGGTTCCTTCCGAACGCTCGACGGCAAGGCCGGCTTCAAGTTGAAATTCAAAAAAACCGAACCCTTTCTCGGCCTGCGCAAGATGACCCTCAACAACATGGTCGAGGACCCGTCGATGATCCACGAGACCCTCGCCTACAGCGTCTTTCGCCGCGCCGGGATCGCCGCGCCCCGCACGGGCTTCGCGGATGTTCGTCTCAACGGCAAAGACTTCGGTACCTATCTCAACCTCGAGAACCTCGACAAGGTCAACCTCGAACGCTGGTTCGGGAAATTCGAAGAACCGCCCCAGCACCTCTACGAGGGCGAATACGGGGTTGACGTGACGCCCGGCGTCGAAACCCTGACCGGTAAAGAAGGCGGCTACGAAGTCGACGAGGGCAAGGAAGAAGACATCGCGGACTTGAAAGCCTTGGTTGCCGCGGTCAACGGCAGCAAGGGTCCGGGCTGGTCAGCCTCGGTCGCCCCCGTGGCCGACCTCGAAGAGATGACCCGGATGTGGGCGGTGGAGAAATACATCGGCCACTGGGACGGATACTCGGGCGAAGCCGCGCCGCTGAAGCCGAACAACTACTACCTCTACAGCGATGCGGCGGGCCGCTTCCAGATGCTGCCCTGGGGCACCGACCACCTGGCAGCCCTACAGGCGAACGGAATTCGGCGGCGAAGCGGGTCTGCTGTTCGACGATTGCCTGGCAGATCCCGCCTGCGCCGCGCTCTACCGTAAGGCGCTGCGTGGACTGCAAGCAGCCGTTCCCGGCCTCGATCTCGACTCGCTCGCGCTCAAAACCGCCGCCCTGCTCAAGCCCTGGGAGGAAACCGAACAGGGCAATGGCAGGAGCGAGCACGATCTGGCGGAAATAGAGACCGGCATCGATGAAACACGCGAATTCATCGCCGGTCGACCGGCCGAACTCGCCGCCTTCCTCGGCCCCGAAGAATTGCCTTCGCTTACGCCGGCGCCGGGCAGCTCACCCCCCTCATCGCCGACCGTAGTCGTGCCGAACGTGCCTAACCTCTACGTCGGCCACTCCAGCCGCGACCGCGGCGCGCTCGTCACCCACCTCTGGCTCGCCGACGCCGGCGTCGTCACCCAGGTCGCCAAGGTCAAGACGGTGCAGGGTGCGCGCACGGTCTGCTCGGTCCGGGCCATTGTGCCCAACGGCGGGGCCCGGGACCTCCGCTGCTCCCTTTCCAGCGAAGTCCTGACCCGACTGCGCTCCCACGACCAGACCCTGCGGGTGCGCACGACCTTCGCTCCTCAGGCAGGCGACCCCGACTCGATCGTCGGTCGCGTCCGCCTGCCGCGCAACTCACCGTAGTCAAGGGGGAGAATTCCTCCCCTGGACGACTTAGTGGCTCTATGCGCCACCAACTCGACCAAGCGGACCGTAATATCGCTAGGGTCGCCGCCCGGCAGCACGGTGTTGTGACTGTCGCCCAAATTCGACGCGCCGGTCTCGATAAATACGCCGTGCGAAACCGAGTGAAGGCGGGACGTCTCTTTGCGCTGTATCGCGGGGTTTACGTCGTTGGCTACCAGGGGGCGTCTCAGGAGACCCGTTGGATGGCGGCAGTCCTCGCCTGCGGAGACCGGGCGGCGCTGAGTCATGGCAGCGCTGCGGCCCTCTGGCGGTTCCTCCCCTCGCCGGCCGGCGCGGTGGATGTGGTCACCTCCAACCGGAACGGGCCCGCCTTGCGTCATGGCATTCGCCTTCATCGCTTCACCTCCCTGACCCCCGGTGAGGTCACGCGACGATGCGGAATTCCGGTAACGACGCCCGCCCGCACAATCGCCGATCTGGCGGGGACGGTGCCTCGATGGCAGTGGAGGCGGGCTGTCAGGCAAGCGGAGATATCGGGCTTCGCGCTTGGCTCCGGGTTCGCGACGGACCGGACCAGGAGCGATGTCGAGAGGGACTTTCTGCGGCTCTGCCGCTGCCACGACATTCCACCTCCAGAAGTCAATGTCCGGGTTGGGCGCTGGACCGTTGACTTTCTCTGGTCGCGGCAGCGTTTGGCGGTGGAGACCGATAGCTATCGCTATCACCGTGGCACGGTCGCGTTCGAGGACGATCACGCTCGCGATCTCGATCTCCGGCGCCGTGGATTCCGGGTGCGGCGCTTCACCGATCTTCAGATCCGAGGGGAGGCCGCTCGGGTTGTGGCCGACCTGCGAGAAGCCCTCGGGCTGGCCTCGTAGAGTGGCGGCGATGACGGAGAACGGCCCTGAGCTCTTCTTGATCGACGGCAACTCGCTTGCCTACCGGGCGTTCTTCGCGCTGCCCGAGTCGATCGGGACCAGCGATGGGCGCCCGACCAACGCGATCTACGGGCTGGCCTCGATGCTGGTCAAGGTCATCGACGAGCATCGGCCGGCCGGGGTCGTCGTCGCCTGGGACGCGGGGATGTCCGGGCGCGAGGTCACTTACGACCTCTACAAGGCCCAGCGCAAACCGCGCCCGGACTTGTTGCGCGAGCAGTGGCCCCACCTGATGCCGCTGGTCGAGGCCTTCGGCTACACCAACGTCAAGGTCGAGGGCTATGAGGCCGACGACGTGATCGCCTCGCTCGCCCGTCAGGCGCGGGAAGAGGGGATCGCGGTGATGGTCGTCACCGGCGACCGCGACGCCTACCAGATGGTCGGCGAGGGAATCCGGGTGATGAGCACCTCGCGCGGGATCACCGAGACCAAGATCTACGACAGCGAGGCAGTCGAAGAGCGCTACGGGGTTCCTCCGGAGCTGATCACCGACCTGATGGGGCTGCGCGGCGACACTTCGGACAACATCCCGGGCGTTCCCGGAATCGGCGAGAAGACCGCGACGCAGTTGCTGCAGCAGTTCGGCTCGCTGGAGAAGGTGCTGGCCAGCGTCGATGAGATCTCCGGCGCCAAGCGCAAGCAGAACCTGGTCGAGCACGCCGACGACGCGCGCATGTCGCAGCAACTGGCGACGTTGCAGTACGACATCGAGACAGGGGTCGAACTATCTGCGGTGATGGGCGCCGAGCCCGACCGCGGCGCCCTGCGCGACTTCATGCGCGAGTTCGAGCTGCGGGCGGTGCTGGAGCGGCTCGAAGAGGCGCTGCCGGAGGGAGATGCGGTTCCGGGCCGCAGCGTCGAGACCGAGCTCGAGGTCGAGGCGGTCGAGGGGAAGCCCGAGGATCTCGGCAAGGGGGAGGGCGCCGTCGCGGTGGCGATTGACGGCGACCGCTGGGCCGCCGCGAACGCCGAGGAGATTCTCGCCGGCTCCTCGACCCACGACGAGCTGGCGGTGGGCCTAGGCTCGCGGCCGCTCGTCGCCCACGACGCCAAGTCGCTCGGCGGTGGCCGCCATGGACTGCTTGCGGCGGCGGCCCGCGAGGGGATCGAGCTGCATCTCGATCACGACACGATGCTGGCCGCCTACCTGTTGGAGCCACAGCGACGTACCTACGAGCCGAACGAGCTGGCGGCCGACGCCGGGATCGGCATCGCCGAGGGAGCGGCTCCGGCGGCCGACGCCGACGACGGCCAGCTCTCGCTTGACGGCGAGGAGAGCGCGGCGGGTCTCGACCCGGCTGAGGAGGCTCGCCTGGTTGCGGCCCTGGCCGAGGTCCAGCGTCCGCGGATCGAGGAGCTCGGCCTCGAGCACCTGTTGACCGAGGTCGAGCTGCCTCTGGTCCACGTCCTCGCCGCGATGGAGCGCGAGGGGCTGAAGCTCGATGCTAAGCGCCTGGCCGAGGTTGGCGCCGGCTTCGCCGAGCGGATCGCGACCCTGGAAAAGGAGATCTACGAGCTGGCCGGGGAAGAGTTCACGATCGGCTCTCCCCAGCAGGTCGGTCGCGTCCTCTTCGAGGTGCTGGGCCTGACCCGCAAGCGCCGCGGCAAAACCGGCTACTCGACCGATGCCCGCGTGCTCGCCCAGATCAGCGACGAGCACCCGATCGTCGAGAAGATCGAGTCCTGGCGCGAGCTGACCAAGCTCAAGAACACCTACCTCGACTCGCTGCCGGACCTGATCGACCCCGGGACCGGCCGCGTTCACACCACCTTCAACCAGGCGGCGACGACCACCGGCCGCCTCTCCAGCACCAACCCCAACCTGCAGAACATCCCGATCCGCACCGAGATCGGCCGCCCCGTGCGCGCCTGCTTCGTCGCCGAAGAGGGAGCCCAGCTGCTCTCCGCCGACTACAGCCAGGTCGAGCTGCGGGTGCTCGCCCACGTCGCCGAGGAGGAGGTGCTGAAAGAGATCTTCCGGGAGAAAGAAGACGTCCACGCGGCGACCGCGGCTGAGGTCTTCGACATCGCTCGCGAGGACGTCGACGTCGGCCAGCGCTCGAAGGCGAAGATGGTCAACTTCGGCATCGTCTACGGCCTCACCGGCTTCGGCCTCGCCGACCGGCTCAATATCCCGCGCAAAGAGGGCGAGGAATTCGTCTCTCGCTACCTGGAGCGCTTTCCCGCTGTGCGCGCCTTTCGCGAGCAGGTCGTGGAGCGGGCGCAGGAGGAGGGTTACGTCACCACGCTGATGGGGCGGCGACGGCCGATCCCCGAGCTGCGCTCGGGCAACCCCAACACCCGCCGCCTCGGCGAGCGGCTCGCCGTCAATACGGTGATCCAGGGCACCGCCGCCGACATCATCAAGGTGGCGATGGTGCGCTGCCGGCGGGCGCTGGCCGAGGCCGGGGGGGAGACGCGCCTGGTCCTGCAGATCCACGACGAGCTCCTCTTCGAGGGCCCGCCGCGGGAGATGGACGGCGCGGTCGAGCTGGTGCGGCGCGAGATGTGCGCCGCCTACCAGCTCGACCCACCGCTCGAGGTGGACATCGGCGTCGGCGCGGACTGGCTCGACGCCAAGTAGCTCAGCCGGCCAGCTCGACCTCGTCGAAGCTCGCCGTGCCGTGCTCGAGCTCCAGCTCGGCCTCTTGGACGGTTGCGCCGACGATCAGGTCCGAGGTCGTGCAGTTGGCGCCGGTCCCGTTGTCGTCGTGGCCGCTGGGGCCGCGACCGGAGTGCGACGAGCCGGGTCCGGAGTTGTCGCCGTCGCCGTGGTCGTCACCTGGCTCTTCGCCGTGACCGCCATTGTCGTCGCCAGGCTCTTCCTCGCCATGGCGAGCGCGGGCCGTCACGTCGGGAGCGTGCTCGTCCTCGCACTTGATCCGGGTCCGGTCGGTGACCAGGCCGCTGATCGTGTCGCCGCCGAAGAGGGTGATCGTCAGTTTTCCGGTGGTCGCATCGAAGGACGCGATCGTGCCGGCGTTCTCATCGCCGTCGATGACGCCGTCGTGGTCGCTGTCGCGATCGCGCGGATTGTCGTCGGCGAGGAACTCGGCGCGGTTACGCAGCTGGTCTCCGTCCTGGTCCCGGCCCGCCTGGTTGACGTTGAGGGAGAGGTGATGTCGCTTCTCCCAGCGGTCCGGGATGCGGTCGTGGTTGCCGTCCTTGGCGGCGGCGATTCCCGGCAGCGCCAGCATCGCGAGCGCAGCCGCTGCCACCAGCGCCAGGCCGGCACGGGCTCGTCTTGCTTGGGGGCGAATCATCGTTTCCTCCTTGGTTGGTGAAAGGCACACTCACCAGCACAACCCGGAGGGGGCGCGAAGATCACGGAGTCGCCCGCGTCAGTCGTCGATGTGATCGTCGCCGCTGCCGGATCCGTCGCTTGAGCCACCGGATTCCGACCCTCCGCCGGAGCCCGATTCCCCGCTTGGCCCAGGTCCACCGCCGCTCCCGCCGCTTTCCACAGGCGGGGGTTGCCGTTCTTCGCCAGGTCCAGGGCCGCTGCTCGCGTCGGTTCCCTGTGTGGCCGCTAGGTCATCGCCCCCGCCGCCTCCGTGACCGGAGCTGTTGCTCGACCCGAAGGAGCCCCCTCCATGACTGGAAGTTCCATCCTGGCTCGGCCCACGATTGCCGCTTCCGCTTCCGCCTCCGCCGCTCGCCCCGGGCCCTCCGCCATCGTCGCCGCCCCCCGAACGACCGCCTCTGTCGCCGTGGTCGTCACCAGGCTCAGGCTCACCGCTTGCATGGTCGTCGCCAAGCTCATTGCTGTCGCTGCCGCGATCGTCGCCGACCTCGACCTTGTGGCCCCCACGGTCGTCTCCCGGCCCCCGTCCCTTTCCGCCGCGGTCGTCGCCGGGCTCGCTCTCGCCGCGGCCGCGATGCCCGCCGCCACCGCTTCGGGAGCGGTCGCCGACGAGCGCCGCCACCGGCGCGGCGGTTGCGGAACCCGTCGACGTCTCATGGTTAGAGGCGCTTGCCGGGGCCGGCTCCCGCGCATTACCCGGGTGCCGGCTGTCGTGGACCGCGACTCCCGCTCCCATCGCGCCGGCGACCAGCACGGTTGCCGTCACCGCCTTCAGCGCCACGCCCGCGCCGACAGTCCCGCCCGCTCCCGCGGTGGCGACCTCTGCCGTTCCCATCGTCCCGGCGGCAAGCAGCGCTTTCAGCAACGGCAGCGGGATCAGCATGCCGGCCCCGTTGCGCAGCGCCTGTCGGGCGCGGTGGATCGCCTGGCGGGCGGCACCGCCGCTGACTCCCAGCGCCGCCGCGATCTCCTCGTGGCTGAGCCCTTCCATCTCCCGCATCACGATCGCCGCCCGCTGTGGCTCGGGCAGCGACTGCAGGCGCTGCATCAGGTCGGTCAGCTCTTCGCGGCGCTCCAGCGCCTCGGCCGGACTCTCGCCGCCGGCGATCGCCTCCGCCAGCAGCTCCGGCGTCGGCGGGCTGTCGCGCAGGTCGTTGAGCGCGGTATTGCGCACGATCCGAAACAGCCAGGGCCGCAGCTCGATCTCGGCGTCGTTGCGGCGCAGCGCCAACAGCGCCTTGGAGAACGCGTCCTGGGTGACGTCCTCGCCGTGCGAGCCGACGATCGCCGCCGCGTAGCGCGTCAATGCCTTGCCGTAGCGCCGCACGATCTCCTCGAAAGCGCTCTCGTAGCCGTCGCGCACGAGCGTCACCAGGCGTCGGTCGGGCTGCGCCCGCAGCGCCGGTCCAAGGACCAAACGTGCGGCGAATCCTTCGGCTGGAGGTGGCATCTGCGGTTCGATAGTCCTTCGGAGTTACTGATAAGACAGCGGAACAGTTCAACTGCTGACTTCGTGTTTAGTCCCGCATAGCGAGACAAAGGGCGAACTCAGCGTCTGGTCGCTCTCTTACCCAACACATGATCGAAGCGAAAATCACGCCGATGAGGCAGGACCCGCATGGATAGGGGCCTGGCGGTTCTACTCACCGCTGGTGCCGGCGGCCTGATCGCGATGCAGGCGCCGATCAACGCCGGCCTCGGCAAGTCGACCGGCAGCCTGCCGGCAGCGCTTGTCTCCTTCGGTGTCGGCACGATCGCCCTGGCGGCGATCGTCGTCCTCAGCGGCAAGGCCGGCGGGCTCCACTCGACCTTCGACGTCAGCTGGTACTACCTGCTCGGCGGCCTGCTCGGCGCGGTCTACGTCGCCAACGCGCTGATCGCCGTCACCGCGATCGGGGCCGGGGGAGTGGCAGCGGCGACGGTTACCGGCCAGCTCACCTTCTCGGTGTTGATCGACCGCTTCGGGCTCTTCGGCCTAGACCAGGTTGCGCTCAGCCCGGAGCGCGTGGCCGGCGTCGTCCTGCTGCTGGCCGGCACCGTTCTGATCGTGCGCTGAGCCGGTGGCGAACTGCGGCGGCGCGATCTGCAGGTAGTGCCCGAAGGACCAGTCGATGAAGCGCTTGGCGCCGAGCAATCGGATCATCGGCCCCAGTACCCGCGGCGGGATCTTCGGCACCAGGCGCTGCACGCGCAGCATCCAGCGGAACTTCCACTCGTGCGAGTCGTTGAACTCGGCGTAGCGGCCGGCGGCCTGCTCGCGGTCCTGCCAGCCGTCGAGGACGCCGCGCAGCTCGCGCCCCAGGGCGATGCCGAAGTAGAGCGCGGTGCGGATGCCCTCGGCGCTCAGCGGTAGGCAGTGGCCGGCCGAGTCGCCAGCGAAGAAGATGCCACCCTCGGTGCTGGGGCGGATCTTGTGGGGGATCCAGTTGCCCTGGTAACGGACCCGGTCGGCGTCGAGGTCTTCGGCCAGCAGCTCGGTCGTCTCGCGGACGTGGAAACGCGGGTCGAAGGAGCCGACGCCGATCCGCAGCTCGCCCTTCGCCGGGAAGGACCAGCCGTAGCCCTCCGGCACATAGCGGCGGTCGATCCAGACCTCGAGGTCGGTGCCCTGGCCCTCGGGGTGGACCTCGAGACCGCGCGAGAGCGGCGCGTCGGGCGGCTGGAAGCCGTCGCCGACAGCCAACATCCGGCGCCAGCCGAGCGCGTCGACGACGAGCGGGGCGGAGATCGTGCCGCGATCGGTCTCGATCGCGATCGCGCCGTCGCCGTTTGCCGGCCGCGCCCGGCCGTTCACCTTCGCCGTCTCGAAGCGCGCGTCGCAGTCGCGCCAGAGCAGCTCGCAGAGCTCGCGGTAGTCGAAGGTGGAGAAGGTGAAGGGGAGGCGAAAGCGGGAGTCGCCGTGGGGGGTGTGCATCAGCAGCGAGTCGAAGCGCTGGCGCTCGGACTCCATCAGGCCCATCGCCCGCAGCCAGTCGGTCGGGATGCCGCAGGCCGAGGTCTGGCGCTCGCCGATCTCGTAGCGGTCGACGACCAGCACGTCGGCGCCCGAGCCCGCCAGCTCGCGTGCGACCGCGAGCCCAGCGAAGCTGGCGCCGCAGATCAGCACGTCGTGGCTGCCGTCGAGAGGGGTCCGCTCGGCGCCGCGCTTGGTCGCTCTGGAAGGCACGAGGCCAAGGGTATCCGTGTCTGCAATAGTTCTGCGCCGTGTCCCCGACCGACACATTGATTGCGCCTGCGCCAACCGGCACGCCCGTCGAGGGATCCAACGGGCTGCTGCTCGAAATCGACGGCAAAATCGTGCCCAACTACGCGGCGACGATGGTCTCCTTCGAGGAGGGCGATGTCGTCAAGGGCAAGGTCGTGCGGATCGACAAGGACGAGGTCCTGCTGGACATCGGCTACAAGTCCGAGGGCGTCATCCCGTCCCATGAGCTTTCGATTCGCAAGTCGGTCAATCCGGCCGACGAGGTAGAGCAGGGCGAAGAGGTCGATGCCCTCGTCCTGACCAAGGAAGACGCCGACGGCCGCCTCGTCCTCTCCAAGAAGCGCGCCCGCTTCGAGAAGGCCTGGCGCCGCATCGAGGCCGCCGCCGAGTCCGGCGAACCGGTCGAAGGCAACGTGATCGAGGTGGTCAAGGGCGGTCTGATCCTCGACCTCGGGGTGCGCGGCTTCCTGCCCGCCTCGCTGGTCGACATCCGCCGTGTCCACAACCTCGACGAGTTCATGGGCCAGACGCTCGAGTGCAAAGTGATCGAGCTCAACCGCAGCCGCAACAACGTCGTGCTCTCCCGCCGCGCGGTGCTGGAGGAAGAGCGCAAGGAGGTGCGCGAGCAGATCCTCGGCCGCCTCGAGCCCGGCCAGGTGGTCGAGGGCAAGATCTCCAACATCGTCGACTTCGGCGCCTTCGTCGACCTCGACGGCATCGATGGCCTGATCCATATTTCCGAGCTTTCCTGGAGCCACGTCAACCATCCCTCCGAGGTGGTGGCGATCGGCGACACGGTGCGGATCAAGGTGCTCGACATCGACCGCGACCGCCAGCGCATCTCACTGGGTCTGAAGCAGACCCAGGAGGACCCCTGGCAGCGCGTGATCAGCGCCCACCGGCCCGGCGACGTGCTCGGCGGCACGGTGACCAAGGTCGTCGCCTTCGGCGCCTTCGTCGAGATCCTGCCCGGGGTCGAGGGCCTGGTCCACATCTCCGAGCTTGCCGACCACCACGTCGAGAGCCCGAGCGAGGTTGTCGAGCCCGGGGCCTCTCTGGACGTGAAGATTCTCGAGATCGACGAGGAGCGGCGTCGCCTGTCCCTCAGCATCAAGCAGGTCGAGGAGCAGCGGATGCCCATGGGTGACCTCGGCGCGCAGATTCAGGAGGCCAGCGAGGCTTCGGCTGAGGGCTCAGAGGCCGAGGCCGCGGGTCCTGTCGCGGACGAGGCACCTGAGCAAGTCGCCGAGGAGCCCGCGGCCGGAGAGACACCCGCCGAGGAGGCCCCGGCTCCTGAGGTTGAAGAGGCTCCGGCCGCTGAGGAGGCACCCGAGGTTGAGGCTGAGGCTCCGGCCGCTGAGGAGACTCCTGCCGAGGTTGCCGAAGAGCCGGTTGCTGAGGCCCCTGAGGAAGCTGAGGAGCAGGAGGGTGAATCGGTGCAGGAGCGGCCGGATTCTCCCGATGACACCGATGAGGCCGCCGGGGAGTCCGGCGAGGCCGAGTCGCCTGCTGAGGAATCCTCCGAGTCTTAGCTCGTTTTGCCGGTCACTATCGGGCTGACCGGTGGTATTGCGGCTGGGAAGTCGACTGCGCTCGCTGCTTTTGAGCGGCTTGGGGCCGCGACTATCTCCAGCGACGCCGTGGTCCATGAGTTGCTGGACTCCGAACCGCTGATCGGCAGGCTGATCGAGCGGTGGGGGGAGGATGTCGCGCCCGATGGGCGGGTCGACCGGAACAAGATCGGCGGGATCGTGTTTGCCGATCCAGATGAGCTTGCTTGGCTCGAGTCGCAGATCCATCCCCTCGTGGGGGAGCGGATCGGCGCTTGGCTTGGCTCGCTGCCTGGGGGCACTGATGTCGCCGTGGTTGAGGTGCCGCTGCTCTTCGAGGGCGAGATGGCGCCTGTATTCGACACCACCGTCGCCGTCGTCACCGCCGACGAGGTTCGCCGCGCTCGCGCCGAGGCGCGTGGGCACACGCTGGTCGGCGAGCGCGAGGCGCGCCAGCTGTCCCAGGATGAGAAGGCCGACCGCGCCGAGCACGTGGTTGAGAACGACGGCACGGTCGAGGAGCTGGAGCAGCGGCTGTCCGCCTTGGTCGCGAAGCTGAGGGGATGAGCGCGGGGCGAAACCGCCTGATTAGGAAACGGAGAAGGCGTCGCCTCGCCGTTGGCGCGGCGGTGGTCGTCGTCGGTATCGTCGCCGGCGTGGCTCTGGGATTGGTGGGGACGGTGGACCGGGCGATTCAGGAGCTCACCTTGCCCCTGCGCCATGAGGACGTGATCCGCCAGCAGTCGCGCGAAAAGGGGATCGACGCGGCGCTGATCGCCGCCGTGATCTACTCGGAGTCGAAGTTCAGCGATCGTACCTCGAGCGCCGGCGCCCGCGGCCTGATGCAGATCACGCCCGAAACGGCGCAGGATGTCGAGCGCCACAGCGGCGGCACGACCTTCAAGCTCGGCGATCTCTCCAACCCGGAAATCAACATCCGCTACGGGACCTACCGCTTGCGCGAACTGCTCGACCGCTACGACGGTGACGTGGTCGCCGCGCTTGCCGCCTACAACGCCGGCCCGACCAACGTCGACAACTGGGGCGGCAGCGAACTGACCGTGGGCGCGATCGCCTTCCCCGAAACCCGGGCCTACGTCGAAGAGGTGCTGGAAAAGCAGCGCGCCTATCGCGATAAGTACGGCAAGGAGCTGGGCTACTGAGCCCCGAGGCCCCCCGACCGCGCGTCGCCGCGCTTGCCCTGGCCGTCGGCCTGGTGCTGGCCGATTCCTCGATCGTCGTCCTGGCGCTGCCGCAGATCTACCGCGAACTGGACACCAGCGTCGCCGGGGTGACCTGGGTCCTCGTCTCCTTCAATCTGGTGATGGCGCTGGCGGCCGTGCCCGCCGCCCACATTGCGCGCCGGGTCGGACCCGGTCGCGCGGCGGCGGTCGGGCTCGCGGTCTTCGCCGGCGCCGGGCTCGCCTGCGCTGCCTCGGAGACGCTCGCCACCCTGATCGCGGCGCGCTGCGTGCAGGCGCTCGGCGGGGCCGCAGCGATTACCGCGGTGCTCGAGCTGCTGCCGGCGACGGTCGGCTCGGAGAAGAGGGCGACGGCGATCTGGGCCGCCGCCGGGGCCACCGGGGCGGCGCTGGGCCCGGCCGTCGGCGGCCTGCTCACCGAGCTCGTCTCCTGGCAATCGATCTTCCTGATCCAGGTGCCGATCGCCCTGATCGCGGCGGTGCCGATCCTCGCCGTCGCCAGGCACGAGGCGGCGACCGGGGTGCTCTCGACCGAGCTGCGGCAGACCGGCCGCCCGCACGTGCTCGCCAACCTGGCGCTGGCAATGGTCTCGGCGGCGATCGCCGCCGCCCTCTTCCTGCTCGTGCTGCTGTTGATCGAGGGCTGGAACCTGAGCCCGATTGGGGCAGCGATCGTGGTCAGTGTGATGCCGCTTGCGGCCTTCGTCGCAAGTCGCTTCGACCACCTGGTGCCCAGCGCGAGGGCGCGCGCCGCCGGCGGGGCGATCCTCGTCTCCGGCGGGCTGGGTGGGTTGGCGTTGCTGCCGAAGGCGGAGGTGGCGCTGACCGTGCCGCCGCAGGTGATGGTCGGGATCGGTCTGGCGCTGGTGCTCTCGGCCCTGACCGAAACGGCACTGGCTGGCCGCGCCCCGCAGGCGATCCACGGTGGCTGGACGATCTCCGCCCGCCACGCCGGCGTCGTGATCGGCCTGCTGGCGCTGACACCGGTCTTCACCCACGACATCGCCCAGCAGCGCAACGACGCGATCGACGCCGGTACCGCGGTGATCCTCGACTCGCATGTGCCGCCGCTGGTCAAGATCGATTTGGCTGGCCGGATCGAGTCGCACCTGGAAGAAGAGAAGGGCAAGGTGCCGACGATCGGCGCCGCCTTCGAGCCGCTGCCTGAAGATCCCGAAGAACGCTCCGAGGTGGTTCAGCTGCGCGAAGAACTGCAGGACCAGCTCGACCGCGGCGCCACCCACGCCTTCAGTCCCTCCTTCGGGCTGGCCGCGATCCTCGGCCTCCTTGCCCTGATCCCGATCGGCCTCTCGCGGAGGATCGAGCTGTGAGCTCGGAGCTGCGGGCAAAGGTGCTGGTCGGGGGGGCGATCGTCGCCGCGGTCGTCCTGGTCGGGATCTACCTCGCGGCGGGGGGCACGTCCTACGTGCCGGCCAGGACCCAGGACCCCTGCAAGCACCGGCCTTGGCGCAACCCGGAAGGGCTCGACCAGATCGCCGAACAGTTCTCGCTCTCGGCGCTCGACGGTGCCGCCTGCAAGCTCGGCGTGAGCAGGGAGACCCTGGCACAGGCGCTGGCGACACCGGAGGCGCGAGAACGCTTCACCAAGCGCTATGGAATCGACGACGCCGAGCTGGCCAAGGCGCTCCGCGCCGGCCTCCTGCGGGCGATCGACGACGCCGAAGATGCGGGAGCCCTCAACCCGCTCCTGGCCGCACCACTGCGCGAGACGGTCAAGAGCATTCCCCTCGACCAGGCGATCGAACTGATCCAGAACGCCCGCTCCCTGCTCGACAGCGCCGAAAGCTTTCTCGGCCCCGCTCAGGGCTTCCTAGAACAGCTCCTGCCCTAGGCCCGACGCTATTTCTTGATCTGGAACTTGCCCTTGTCGGGCAGCCAGCGGACACCCTCGCAGAGCTGTTCCGGCGTCGTGTCGAGCGAGCCGGCCAGCTTGACGATCGTGCCCAGCCTTGGCTCGCGGCCGCCCCGCTCGAGCAGCGAGATCTCGGTGCGATGCAGGTCGCAGCGAAAACCAAGCTCCTCCTGTGAGACGCCCTTCTTTTTGCGCGCTTTGCGCAGATTGATTGCAAATCGCTCGCGTGGTTTCATTGGGGAATTCTCTGTCTGCGAATACAGAAGCGCTACAGCCAAAACATTCACAGACAAAACCGCGCGTTTATACTACGCCTTAGTCGCGAGTTGCGCGCCAAACCCACAGCATCGCCAGCGGCTGGAGCGGCAGCCGCGCCCACAGGGCCCAGCGTGGAATCCGCTTCGGATCCCAGCCTTTGACCTGCTCGGGGTTGACCGCCATGTGCACGTTGGCGGGGAAGACAGCCAGCAGCAGGGCCAGTAGCCACCAGCGGCTGAAGCGCCGGGTTGCCGGCGCCAGGACCGCTGCACCGCCGACTATCTCAGCGACTCCGCTGACGACTACAGCCTCGCGATGGCGCGGCAGCGAGGGTGGCATGATCGCTTCGTAGCTGCGCGGGATGACGAAGTGCATCGTCCCGGCGAAGGCGAAGAATCCGGCCAGGGCTTTTTGCGAGCGCGTCATCGCGCGCAAGTCTTCCAGCAATCGCGATTCAAGGCCGTATCGGTGGCCATCGATACGGCTACTGCCGATGCTGAAGCCAAAATCCAAGCTAGCCGTGCCGATCGTCGTCTCCACCGGCCCGTCGTCATCGTCGACGCCGATGGCAGGCTCGACGCCGATGCGCCGCGCTTCGCCGCCGCGCGGTTCGAGTCCGATCCTGCCGTCGGCGGGGTGCGGTCGCTGGTGCGGATCTACAACCGGCGCCACTTTCTCACCTGGCTCCAGGACCTCGAGTTCTCGGTCTACGGATACCTCTTCCAGGCCGGTCGCGACGATGGGCACGGCCGGGATGGGCGGCAACGGTCAGTTCAACCGGCTCAGCGTTCTCGACGACATCGCTGACGACACCGGGCCGTGGCGGGATCGCCTCACAGAGGGACCAGGACCTCGGCTTGCGCCTGATCGCGCGCGGCTGGAAGGGGCGCCAGGAGCTGCGAGCGACGGTTGACCAGCAGGGCCTCTCGAGGCCGCGGCGGCTGCTCAACCAGCGGACCCCGCTGGTCGCAGGGCAACCTGCAGGCGATGGACCTGCGCGGCGAGGTGCGGCAGGCCCCCTTCCCCGCGGGGCGCGCGCTTCGAGCTGCTGATCTACCTGCTGATGCCGTTTTGGCAAGGGGTCATCGGCGTCGGACTGGTCGCGGCTCTTTTCCTCGCGGCGAGCGGTGAGGCGCCCTTCTGGGGTGGGGGCCCGACCTGGCAGCTGGGCTTCTTCTACGTGCTTGCCTTCGGCGGCACGATCCTCGGCTGCGTCGCTGCCCGCGCCTCGCGCGGCCCACTCGGCTGGCTGCAGGACCTGCTGGTCGCACAGGTCTACGCGCGTCCTTATTCGCTCGAGCTGGCGGCAGCTGTGGCCGCAGGACGACTGGTCGAAGACGGAGCGCGAACCGCTTGGCGCCGCGAAGAGCCGCCCAACGCCCCCGCTATCGTCACCTGAGTGCCCGAGTTCGAACTCAACCCGGCCTACACGCCGACCGCCGATCAGCCGAAGGCGATCGCCGGCCTCGCCGAGGGCCTCGCTGCCGGAGAGCAGTTCCAGACCCTGCTCGGAGCGACGGGGACCGGCAAGACCTTCACGATGGCGGCGACGATCGCCGCGGTGCAGCGGCCCTCGCTGGTGATTGCCCACAACAAGACGCTGGCGGCGCAGCTCTGCAACGAGTTCCGCGAGTTCTTCCCCAACAACGTGGTCGAGTACTTCGTCTCCTACTACGACTACTACCAGCCCGAGGCCTACGTCCCGGCTCAGGACCTCTACATCGAGAAGGACTCCTCGATCAACGATGAGATCGATCGTCTGCGCCACGCGGCGACGGCGGCGCTCTTCGCCCGCCGCGACGTGATTATCGTCGCCTCCGTCTCCTGCATCTACGGGATCGGCTCGCCCCAGGTCTACAACGAAAAAATGCAGCTCTTCAAAGTCGGCGAGACGATCAACCGCGACGAGGTGCTGCGCAAGCTGGTCAAGATGCAGTACCAGCGCAACGACTCGGTCTTGGGACGCGGCAGCTTCCGCGTGCGCGGCGAGGTCTTGGAGATCATGCCCTCCTACGCCGAGTCGGCCTACCGGATCGCCCTCTTCGGCGACGAGATCGAGGGGGTCCAGCACTTCGACCCGCTGACCGGCGAGGTGCTCGACACGATCGATCACGTCTCGGTCTGGCCGGCCTCGCACTACGTCACCCGCGACGAGACCCTGGAGCGGGCGGTCGAGGAAATCCGCGCCGAACTGCACTCGCGCACCGAGGAGCTCGAGGCCGAGGGCAAGCAGCTCGAGGCGCATCGGCTGCGCCAGCGCACCGCCTACGACATCGAGATGCTGAAAGAGGTCGGCTTCACCTCGGGGATCGAGAACTACTCGCGCATCCTCGACGGCCGTCCCGAGGGCAGTCCGCCGCACACGCTGATCGACTACTTCCCCGACGACTTCGCCGTCTTCGTCGACGAGTCCCACCAGACGATCCCGCAGATCGGCGGGATGTACGAGGGGGATCGCTCGCGCAAGCAGACCCTGATCGATTACGGCTTCCGTCTCCCCTCGGCGATCGACAACCGGCCGCTCAAGTTCGGCGAGTTCCTCGAACGGGTGCCCCAGCTGGTGATGGTCTCGGCGACGCCCGGGCCGTTCGAGAAAGCCGAATCGACCCGGATCGTCGAGCAGATCGTGCGCCCGACCGGGATCATCGACCCCGCGATCGAGGTGCGTGAGACGCGCAACCAGATCGACGACCTGATGAACGAGATCAAGGGGATCGCCGAGGCCGGCGAGCGGGTCCTGGTCACGACGCTGACCAAGAAGATGGCCGAGGACCTGACTACCTACCTGCTCGAGTACGGGGTCAAGGTGCGCTACCTGCACTCCGAGATCGACACCCTGGAACGGATCCAGATCATCCGCGACCTGCGCCTCGGCGAGTACGACGTGCTGGTCGGGGTCAACCTGCTGCGCGAGGGGCTCGACCTGCCCGAGGTCTCGCTGGTGGCGATCCTCGACGCCGACAAGGAGGGCTTCCTGCGCGGCGAGACCAGCCTCGTGCAGACGATCGGCCGGGCTGCCCGCAACGTCAACGGGCGGGTGCTGATGTACGCCGACAAGGAGACCGACTCGATGCGGGCGGCGATGAGCGAGACCGACCGCCGCCGGGCGATCCAGCTCGCCTACAACGAGGAGCACGGGATCACGCCGGCGACCGTGCGCAAGGGCATCTCCGAGATGAGCGAGTTCCTGGCGATGGAGGACCGTGCACCACGCAAGCGCCGCACGAAGCACGCGGCGGATTTCGTCGACGCGGACGAGCTCGGGCGGGCAATCGTCGCGCTCGAGGAGGAAATGCTGGCGGCGGCCGACGACCTCCGCTTCGAGGAGGCCGGCCGCCTTCGCGACGAGCTCAAGGAGTTGCGCCGCGACCTCGACGGAATGCGGGCCGGGGCGTAGGGGCTGCCACCCAACGCTCCGCCGGCACTACGCCAGGACCTTTGCCGCCTTGGCGCTGTCGGAGTAGAACTCGCCGCGCACGATCTCGCCATCGGCGAACTTCATCAGGTGAGCAAACGGCGCCTCGAAGCTGCCGCCGTCGTTGCCCGCTTTCTGGGTTCCGCGCACGACCACCCAGTCGCCGGCGTCGATGAACTCCTCGGGCTCGACGCTGAACGACGACCAGTAGTTGGGGATCTGGGCGAAGTCCCCGATGATCGCGTCCCTGCCCTGGGTCTCGCCACCGAGCGGCAGCTCCTCAGACGTGTACCAGGTGCCGTCCTCGGACAGCATCCCTTTTAGGGCTTCCAGGTCGCCGCGGCCGAAGGCCTCATAGGCGGACCGGGCGGTGTCGACATTCGACATGTCTCCTCCTCGATTGGGCTGACCCTGCCCGAGGTCCACGCTACCGCGCTGGGGGCGATACGCAAGGAGGCTTAACTAATCTGCGGGCATGGCAGTCGACGTCAACGAAGCGGAGTTCGAGCGCGACGTGATCGAGCGCTCCCGCCAGGTCCCGGTAGTGGTCGATTTCTGGGCCGAGTGGTGCGGACCGTGCCGGACGCTGACTCCAGCGCTCGAGGCGGCCGAGGCTGCTCGCGACGGGCAGGTCGTGCTCGCCAAGGTCGACGTCGACACCAACCAGGCGCTCGCTGCTCGCTACGGCGTGCAGGGGATCCCCGCGGTGAAGGCCTTCCGCGACGGCGCCGTGGTCGACGAGTTCGTCGGTGCGGTGCCGAAGGCGAAGGTCGAGGCGCTGTTCGACTCCCTGGTCCCCTCACGCGCCGAGGAGCTGCTCGCGGCGGGCGACGAGCTCTCGCTGCGCGAGGCCGCCGAAATGGAGCCGCGCCGCGCCGACATCGCCGTGGCGTTGGCGCGCAAGCGCCTAGAGCGCGGGGCGGAGGACGACGCGCTCGAAGCGGTCAAGGGTCATGAAGGCGACTTCGCTGCGGCCGGCATTGCCGCCCGCATCGGGTTGACCAAGGCGGATATCGGCGTCGACGCCTTCGAGTCCCTCGACCAAGGCAGCCGGGAGGCGGCTCTAGACGGCCTGCTGGAGGCAATGTCCGACGCCGACGAGCAAACCCGAGAGCAACTGCGCCGCGCCGTAGTGGGCATCCTCACCGAGCTAGCGCCAGGCGACCCAACCGCAGCGAGCTACCGCCGCCGCCTAGCTAAAGCCCTCTACTGACCCGGCGCGCCGTGCGGTCGCACTTTCCGCCGCATAGTGGCGTCAAGTGCGACCGCTTAAGCCAGGACGTCGTATTTCAAGGTTGCCGGTCGCAGTTTCTGCTGCGTAGCGGAAGGAAATGCGACATCGACCCGAGGATGGAGCTAGACATGGAGACGAAGTGCCCGTCGGCGCCGCTCAAGTAGTGCGCGCAATCGCCCGGCGACCTGATCGGGTTCCTGTTCGATGCGGCGTGCGGTGACGCGGATTGCATCGATACCTGCCAGCTTCAGGTCCTCGATCCGCAAGGGATCGCGCTCGAAGGCGGCACGCGTGCGGTGGGTCTCCCATCCGTCGAGTTCGACGGCAAAGCGCTCTCGTTCCCAATAGGCGTCGATCTCGTGGCCGGCGACGAAAGTATTGATGGCGGGCCGGGGAAGTCCGGCGCGCTTCACGATGTCGAGGAAAGCGCGTTCGGTATGGGCTCGCGACATGATCGGATCGAGGTAGATCGCCAAGACGCGGCGGAGTCGCTTGCGACCGGCATGGCGACCACCGCGCACGATCAACGAATCCATTGCCCCGATGTCGAGCTGTCCACGGCGTTCGGCCTTCTCAACGAGCCTTCCCAGCGGTTTGTCGCCCATTCGTGCCGCCAAATCAAGGAGCGTTCGCGGCACGGCGGTCGTCGGCACGGCGGTGAAGTCGGCCAGATCCTCTTCCTCCAGGATGGTTGAGTGATGGATCCGCAGCCCCATGCGGTTGTGACCGCGCGACGGAACTGTGACCTCGGGAACTTGCGGCCACTCGGGGCTCAGTCCCCAGAGCCAGGCGGCCGAGCCGTGGCTGAGCATGGCCCCATTGCCGCTGGCGAAGACTGCCGCCAGGCACTGCCCGTGTTTTGAGACGGCAGGATGGCCGACGGCATACACGCCTCGATGCAGTCGATGCAACCGCCCAGCTCGTACCGCGCGCGCCACCGCACTCTCTGAGTAGCCAAGCTTGGCGAGCTGGCGCTGGGAGACGATGCCGTACTGAGCCGCCGCCAGCTTCGCCAAGGCACCGTGGGGTCGCACTTCCTGCCGCATAACGGAGATAAGGGCGACCCCAGGGCGAATTCTCCCCCCGGAAGGGCTTGATGTCGCACTTTCTGTCGCGTAGAGGCGGAAAGTGCGACATCTTGGAGTTGGGAGGGTGGGGGAACATCTGTTCGGGTGCGTAGAATCGTCCTCAGTGGCCGCTTCTGAGCGAATCGTCATCTCGGGAGCGCGGGAGCACAACCTCAAGGACATTGACGTTGAGCTGCCGCGCGACGCGCTGATCGTGATCACCGGGCTTTCCGGCTCCGGTAAGTCGAGCCTTGCCTTCGACACGATCTACGCCGAGGGGCAGCGGCGCTACGTCGAGTCGCTCTCCGCTTACGCCCGTCAGTTCCTCGGGCTGATGGAGAAGCCCGACGTCGACTCGATCGAGGGGCTCTCGCCGGCGATCTCGATCGACCAGAAGACGACCTCGCGCAACCCACGCTCCACCGTCGGCACGGTGACCGAGATCCACGACTACCTGCGGCTGCTCTGGGCGCGGATCGGCATCCCGCACTGCCCCCAGTGTGGAGCGGAGATCACCGGCCAGACTCAGGAGCAGATCGTCGACCGGCTGATGACCCTCGAGGAGGGCGTCAAATTCATGGTGATGGCGCCGGTCGTGCGGGGGCGCAAAGGCGAGTACGGAAAGCTTTTCGAGCAGTTCCGCCTCGAGGGCTACTCGCGGGTCGAGGTCGACGGCGAGCTGCGCCGGCTCGACGAGGAGATCGTTCTCGACAAGAAATTCAAACACGACGTCTCGGTCGTGGTTGACCGGCTGGTGATGAAGCCCGACCTGCGGCGGCGGCTCTCGGAGTCGGTCGAGGCCGCGGCCGGCCTCGCCGCGGGCCTGGTTGAAGTCGAGTTCGTCGATGACGCGAAGGCCGAGCCGCTGCTCTTCTCCGAGCAGTTCGCCTGCCTGGAGTGCGGCACCTCAATCCCCGAGCTGGAGCCGCGGATCTTCTCCTTCAACTCGCCACACGGGGCCTGCGAGCGCTGCCACGGGCTCGGTTTCCAGCGCGTGATCGACCCCGAGCTGGTCGTGCCCGACCCGACGCTCTCGCTGGCCGAGGGCGCCCTGCAGCCCTGGAATCGCGGCATCACTGCCTACTGGAAGCGGCTGATCGCGGCGGTCGCCGAGGAGTACGGCGTCGACGCGGATAAGCCTTGGGCGAAATTGAAAAAAGCCGACAAAGAGATCTTCCTCTACGGCACCGGCAACGACCGCCACCAGGTCACCTACACCAATCGCTTCGGCCGCAAGCGCTCCTACAAGGTGCGTTTCGAGGGGATCGTCAACAACCTCGAGCGTCGCTACGAAGAGACCGATTCGGAGACCAACCGCGAGCGGATCGAAAGCTATATGGCCGAGCAGCCCTGCCCGGACTGCCAAGGCGCCCGCCTGCGGCCTGAGAGCCTTGCGGTCAAGATCGGCGGGATCAGCATCGCCGAGTACAGCGCGATGTCGGCGCGGGCCGCCGCCGAGTGGATCGACACACTCGACCTGACCGAGACCGAGCGGGCGATCGCCCGTCTGATCGTGCGCGAGATCTCCGAACGGCTCGCCTTCCTCGAGAACGTCGGCATCGGCTACCTCTCGCTGGGCCGCTCGGCGCGCTCGCTCTCGGGCGGCGAGGCGCAGCGGATCCGCCTCGCGACCCAGATCGGCTCCAGCCTGGTCGGCGTAATGTACGTGCTCGACGAGCCCTCGATCGGCCTGCACCAGCGCGATAACGAGAAGCTGATCGGCACCCTGGACCGCCTGCGCGACCTCGGCAACACGGTGATCGTGGTCGAGCACGACGAGGGCACGATGATGGCGGCCGACCACCTCGTCGACCTCGGGCCCGGCGCTGGAGAACACGGCGGCCATGTGATCGCCGCCGGCACGCCGAAGGAAGTCGCCAAGAACCCGGCCTCGCTGACCGGACAGTACCTCTCCGGCAAGCGCAAAATCGAGCTGCCCGAGGAGCGTCGCCAGCCCAGCGGCGCCCTGCTCGTTCGCAACGCCAGCGAACACAACCTGAAGGGGATCGACGTCGCCGTTCCGCTCGGCGTCTTCTGCTGCGTCACCGGTGTATCCGGCTCCGGCAAGTCGACCCTGGTCAACGAGACCCTGCACCACTCGGTCGCCAACCGCCTGCATCAGGCGAAGCTGCGCCCCGGTGCCCACGACGGCGTCGACGGCCTCAGCCAGATCGACAAGATCATCAACATCGACCAGTCGCCGATCGGCCGCACGCCGCGCTCCAACCCGGCCACCTACACCGGCGTCTTCGACCACATCCGCCAGCTCTTCACCCAGACCCAGGAGGCGCGGGCGCGCGGCTACAA
>DASYIY010000027.1:0-32204 GCA_035997045.1 Solirubrobacterales bacterium
TGCCGCCGCTGTGGCCGGCCGCGCGCCTACTACCGGAAGTTCGGCCTCTGCCGCATCTGCCTGCGCGAGGCCGCGCATGAGGGGTACATCCCCGGAATGACCAAGTCGAGCTGGTAAGAAACGAAGACCGATGCTGACCGACCCGATAGCCGATTACCTGACCCGAATTCGCAACGCGCTTGGCTCCGGCCATGACGATGTGGAGATCCCCGCTTCGGGGCTGAAGATGGAGATGTCGCGGATTCTCAAGGAGCAGGGCTACATCCTCGATTTCCACCGCAAGCCGGCGACCGTGGGCGAGGCGATCAATATTCGCCTCAAGTACACGGAGGACCGCCGGCCGGTGATCCTTGGCCTCGAGCGCATCTCGCGTCCCGGACGGCGTCGCTACGTCAATCACAAGCAGGTGCCGCGCGTCGACGGCGGCACCGGCACGGCGATCGTCAGCACCTCGGTCGGGGTGATGACCGGTCACGAAGCAAAGGCAAAGGGCGTTGGCGGCGAGGTCGTCGCCTACGTCTGGTGAGCAACTGATGAGCCGGATCGGAAGAAAGCCAATCTCTGTGCCCGAGGCCGTTACGGTCGAGGTCGCGCCTGGTCTCGTAGCGGTCAAAGGCCCCAAGGGCGCGCTCGCCCAAACGCTCTCGCCCGATATGAAGGTCGAGCAGTCCGACGGCGTTCTCACCGTCGCCCGCCCGACCGACCGCGGCGAGCATCGCGCCCTGCACGGGTTGACGCGCAGCCTGATCGCGAACATGGTCGAGGGCGTCACCGACGGCTTCGAGAAGCGACTCGAGATCCAGGGAGTCGGTTACCGCGCCCAGCTCAAGGGCAAGAACCTGGAGCTGGCGCTCGGCTACTCGCACCCGGTTGCGATCGACGCGCCCGACGGCATCGAGTTCGAGGTTCCGCAGCCGACCGAGATCGTCGTGCGCGGGATCGACAAGCAGCTTGTCGGGCAGGTCGCCGCGGACATCCGCAAGCGCCGTCCGCCCGAGCCTTACAAGGGCAAGGGAATCCGCTATCGCGGCGAGCACGTCGCGCGCAAGGTGGGTAAGCGCGCATGACGGTCGTCACCAATCGCCAGCGCCGCTTGCGCCGCCGCCGCCGCGTTCGTGCCCGGGTCACCGGCACGACGCAGCGCCCGCGCTTGTCTGTCTACCGCTCCAACCGCGGCGTCTTCGCCCAGCTGATCGACGACAGCAAAAGCCACACCGTGGCCGCCGTCAATTGGATCGAGCCGGAGTTGCGCAAACTCACCGCCAGCGAGCAGGCCAAGCGGGCGGGAGAGCTACTGGCCGAGCGCGCCAAGGCGGCCGGAGTCGAGACCTGCGTCTTCGATCGCGGCGGTTACCAGTACCACGGCCGGGTCAAGGCCCTCGCCGAAGGAGCGCGAGAGGGGGGCCTGGTCTTCTAGCGCTAGTTCGCTACCTTGACCGCTCGCTATGAAGGGAATGGACACAACCAACGTCGAGACGGTGAGCCCGCGCGGGCTCGACCTGCAGGAGCGCGTGATCGAGATCAACCGCGTCGCCAAGGTGGTCAAGGGCGGCCGGCGCTTCTCCTTCACCGCTCTGGTTGCCGTCGGCGACGAAGAGGGCGTTGTTGGGATCGGCTATGGCAAGGCCCGCGAGGTCCCGCTGGCGATCCAGAAGGGCGTCGAGAACGCCCGCAAGGATTTGATCCGGATCCCGAAATACGGGCAGACGATCACCCACAAGATCATCGGCCGCTACGGCGCCGGTCACGTCGTGCTTCGCCCGGCGAGTCCCGGTACCGGGGTTATCGCCGGCGGCGGGGTGCGCGCGGTGCTCGAGCTTGGCGGCGTCAAGGACGTGCTCACCAAGAGCATCGGGACGCAGAACCCGATCAACCTCGTCAAGGCGACGATGGACGGGCTGATTCGTCTTCGTCGGCCCGAGGAGGTTGCGGAGCTTCGTGGTTTGACCGTTTCGCAGGTTCTTGGAGTTAGTTCAAACGGCTCGGCTGCGGGTTCTGTCGCGGCAGAGGACTCCTCGTCCTCACAGGCTGTGGGCGAGGAGCCCACCGCCACGCCACCCGCAGGCGAGACGTCTGAGGCTCCGAAGGACGAGGCGTCCGCCAAACCCGCTGAGGCTCCAGCGGCTGAGCAGGCTGCCGAGGCTGAGTCTGCAGGCGAGTCCAAAGTCGCCGGGGAGGCGAAAGCTGAGGAGCCCGCTGCCGCTTCGGAGACGCCCGTTGCCGAGGGGAAAGCTTCTGAGGTTCCGACGGGGGATGGTGCTTCATGAGCGCGGTGAAGATCAAGCAGGTTCGGTCTCTCAATGGCGCTAATCCCAATCAGAAAGCGACTCTGAAGGCGCTGGGCTTGGGTGGCATCGGCAAGACCGTGGAGCGGAAGGACAGTCCTCAGTTGAAAGGGCAGCTTCACGTCGTCTCTCATTTGGTTGAGGTGAGTGACTGATGGCCGCCGAGACGCCTCGGTCCGAGGAGATCGGGCTGCACAATCTTCGGCCCAAGCCGGGGTCGCGCAAGCCGCGCAAGCGGATTGGTCGCGGCGAGGGCTCTGGGCTTGGCAAGACCTCGGGCAGAGGGCACGGAGGTGCCGGCTCGCGATCTGGATCGAAGCGCAAGATCGGTTACGAAGGTGGGCAGAACCCGATTCATATGCGGATGCGAAAGCTTCGCGGACCGCACATGAAGAAGTCGATGCCGTTCGAGAACTTCAGGACGAAGTCGCAGCCGATCAACCTGGCCGACCTCGACGAGCGCTTCGATGCCGACGCCGAGGTGACGCCGGAGACGTTGAAGGAGAAGGGCCTGGCCAAGCGCTCCGACCCGGTGAAGATCCTCGCCCGCGGCGAGATCTCGAAGAAGCTGACGGTACGAGCGCACGGATTCAGCGCCGCCGCCAAGGAGAAGATAGAAGCGGCGGGCGGTTCCTGCCACACTCTGGAGCCCTAATGCTCCGGACTATTGCGAACGCCTTCAGCGTCGCCGACATTCGCAAGAAGCTCGCCTTCACCGCGGCGATGCTTTTGCTCTACCGGCTCGGCGCCTATATCCCAGCCCCCGGGGTCAGCCTCGATGCGGTCAAGGAAGTCCAGAGCAACTTCGGCGGTGCCGGCGTGCTCGGTTTTCTCAACACCTTCTCGGGCGGCAGCCTCTCGCGGCTCTCGCTCTTCGCGCTGGGGATCATGCCCTACATCACGGCATCGATCATCCTGCAGCTGCTGACCGTGGTCCTGCCCTCGCTGGAGAAGCTGCAGAAAGAAGGTGAGGTGGGACAGCAGAAGATCACCCAGTACACGCGCTACCTCACCGTCGGCCTCGCTTTTGCCCAGTCCTTCGGCTACGTCTTCCTCTTCCGCTCCTTCGGCAAGCAGGCCGGCGGCCAAAACCTGCTCGGCAACCTGACCGGGGCCAAGGTGCTGCTGATCGTGATCTCGCTGACCGCGGGCTGCACGCTGCTGATGTGGTTCGGCGAGCTGATCACTCAGCGCGGCATCGGCAACGGCATCTCGCTGATGATCTTCGCCTCGATCGTCTCCAGCCTGCCGCACGGGATCCAGGCCTGGTGGACCAACCCCGACCAGGTCTTCGTCGTGATGATGCCGTTCATCGCCCTCGCCGTGATCGTCGCGATCGTCTTCGTCCAGGAGGGCCAGCGCCGAATCCCGGTCCAGTACGCGAAACGGGTCGTCGGGCGCAAAATGACCTCGGGCGGCTCCACCTACCTGCCGCTGCGGGTCAACATGGCCGGGGTCATCCCGGTCATCTTCGCCGCCTCGATCATGGCCTTCCCGGCGACGATCGGGCAGCTGCTCAATACGCCCGCGGCGCTTGATTTCGCCGCCTTCGTCGGCCCCAATAGCTGGGCCTACGTGGTCGGCGAGGTCTTCTTCATCGTCATCTTCACCTACTTCTACACGGCGGTCACCTTCAACCCGGTCGACCAGGCCGACAACCTGAAGAAGTACGGCGGCTTCATCCCCGGCGTGCGTCCGGGCCGGCCGACCGCCGAGTACCTCGACCGCATCCTCTCGCGGCTGACCTTCCCCGGCGCTCTCTACCTGGGCGCTGTGGCGGCTCTACCGACGATCCTGATCAGCCAGACGTCGGCCAACTTCTTCTTTGGCGGCACTTCGATCCTGATCGTGATCGGCGTCGCCCTGGAAACCGTGAAGCAGCTCGAGGCGCAGCTGATGATGCGCAACTACGAGGGCTTCCTCAAATAAGCTGCGGTCGATGCCCGAGCAGAACCTAGTCCTCCTCGGCCCGCCCGGGTCCGGGAAGGGGACTCAAGGTGAGCGGTTGCAGGAGGAGCTCCAGCTCCCCTACTACGCGACCGGCGACATCTTGCGGGCGGCGGTTCGCGAGGGAACCGACCTGGGCCGCTCGGCGAAGGACTACATGGACCGCGGCGACCTCGTTCCCGATGAGGTGATCGTCGGCATGATCGGCGAGCGCATCGACTCCACCGAGGCCGAGGACGGTTTCATCCTCGACGGTTTTCCCCGCACCGCGCCGCAGGCCGAGGCGCTGGCGGCAAAGCTTGCCGAGCTCGGCAGGGAGCTGACCTCCGTGCTGCTGATCGACGTCAGCGACGAGGAGGTCGTGCGCCGGCTCGGCGGCCGCCGCACCTGCGCCGAGAACGGCCACGTCTTCCACGTCGAGTTCAATCCGCCCAAGCAGGAAGGGGTCTGCGATGTCGACGGCAGCGAGCTGATCGTCCGCGACGACGACAAACCGGATGTAATCCGCCACCGGCTCGAGCAATACCACAGCAAGACCGCACCGCTGATCGAGCATTACGACAGCCAGAGCCTGCTGCGCCAGATCGACGGCTCCGCCTCGCCGGACGAGGTCGGCGATGAGATTCGCCGCACCCTGGCGACACTGCGTCTTGAGGCCGACGAGGCGATTTAGCTTGTGTACAGGATGATCGTCAAGAAGTCCCCCGAGCAGGTCGAGAAGATGGCAGCGGCCGGCGAGATCCTGGTCCGCTGCCTGCACATGCTCGCCGCCAAGGCGCGCCCCGGCGTGACGACCAAGGAGCTCGACATGGCGGCGGAGAAGCTGATCCGCTCGCAGGGCGCCGAGCCCGCCTTCAAGGGGTACCGCGGATTCCCGGCATCGATCTGCGCCTCGCCGAACTCGATGGTTGTTCACGGCATTCCGGGCCACTACGAGCTCAAGCGCGGCGACGTTCTCTCTACGGACGTTGGCGTGATCAAGGACGGTTGGGTTGCCGACGCGGCGATGACGCTGCCGATCGGCTCGATCGATCCCGAGGCGCGCAAGCTGCTCGACGTGACCAAGGCCTCGCTTTTCGCCGGCGTCGAGCAAATGCAACCGGGGAACCGGCTCGGCGACGTCTCGGCGGCGATCCAGCGGGCGGTTGAGATCGAGGGACTCTCGGTCATCCGCACCTTGGTCGGTCACGGGATCGGCCGCGAGATGCATGAGGACCCGCAGGTCCCCAACTTCGGCACGCCGGGCAAGGGGCCGCTGCTGGAGGAGGGAACGGTGCTGGCGATCGAGCCAATGGTCAATGCCGGCGGGCCGCTGGTGCGGATGGGGGAGGACGGCTGGGCGGTCTACTCGCAGGACGGGTCGCTGGCCGCGCACTTCGAGTTCACCGTCGCAGTCACCGCCGACGGTCCTCGGATCCTCACTCCCTGGCATCTGGAGGATTAGGTTTGGCCCCGACCGGGGGGCTATGCTGAGGTTGCGGTGGGGCGCCGCACGGACCCTTGGAAGGAGGGCCTTTGTACCGTCCACGCATCGCCAAAGCAGTACTTAGCGTCTCCCTCATTGCCCTTGCCCTTGCCGTTCCGAGCGCTGCCCAAGCCGCGTCGCAGCCCTACGGCAGCAACGACGCCGGCGGCTTCCGCAACGTGCTGCCGCCGGGCGAGAACGGCCTCGACACGCTGAGCCAGATCTTCTCCTTCCGTGGTCTCGGCACGGTGCCGCCCCACTTCGCCGATCAGCAGCCGCTCTACGAAAACCTCGTCTACGGCTCACCCGAACTCACGGATGAAAGAGTCCCCACCTACTTCAAGGACGCGACTTTCGGCGTGCCGCCCGGAGAAGTCGCTTCGACGATCGAACCGCGTCCCGGCACGACGATCGTCCGCGACTCGGCCTACGGCGTGCCCCATATATATGGCGACACCCGCGCCGACACGATGTTCGGCGCGGGCTACGCGGGCGCCGCCGACCGGCTTTTCCTGATGGATGTCCTGCGCCACACGGGCCGCGCCGAACTGGCCTCCTTCCTCGGTGGCGCCAATGCCGGCGCCGACGCTTCGCAGTGGGGGTTCGCCCCGTACACCGAAGCCGACCTGCAAAAACAGCTCGACAACTTGCCGCGGCAATACGGACAGTCAGGGCTGCAGGCAGACGAAGACGTCCAGGGCTACGTCGACGGGATCAACGCTTACATCGCCGCCGCCAGCACCAATCCGGCGCTGAAGCCCGGCGAGTACACGTTGCTGAACAAGCCGATGGAACTGTGGAGGCCGACCGACGTGGTGGCGATCGCCTCGCTGATCGGCGGCATCTTCGGTCGCGGCGGCGGCAACGAGCTGAACTCGGCCCTGACCATGCAGTCCTTCCTCGACCGCTTCGGGGCCAAAGCGGGCCGCAAGGCGTGGCTTGGTTTCCGCTCGAAGAACGATCCCGAAGCGCCGACGACGATCTCCCGGCCCTTCCCCTACGAGACCCGCAGTGCCTTCGCAAAGCGCGGTCTGGCGTTGCCCGACCCGGGGTCGGTGCGCGAATCTCCGGTTGCCACGGCCTCGAGCGGAGGTGCCGGGGGAGACGGCAGCTTCGGCGCCGCGATCGAGCGAGGCCTGCGCGAAGGCGGCCACGCCTCCAACTGGGAGCTGGTCTCGGCCAAGCACTCGGCGAGCGGTCACCCGATCGCCGTGATGGGGCCGCAGGTCGGTTATTTCATCCCTCAGATCCTGATGGAGGAGGATCTGCACGGGCCCGGCATCGACGCGCGAGGCGCCGCTTTCGCCGGTGTCAACCTCTATGTCGAGCTCGGCCACGGTCGCGACTACGCCTGGAGCGCGACGACCGCGACCTCCGACAACGTCGACACCTTCGCCGAGGTTCTCTGCAAGGACAACTTCCACTACGTCTATCGCGGCAAGTGCAAGCCGATGGAAAAGCTGGTCAGGACCGAGAGCTGGGCCCCGAACGCGATCGACCCGACCGAAGCTGGGGCGCAGACGCTGACCGCCTACCGCACCGTGCACGGCATCGTCTTCGCCCGTGGCAAGGTGCACGGACGCAAGGTCGCTTTCGTCCATGACCGCAGCACCTACTTCCACGAGCCCGACTCGGTGATCGGCTTCGGCCAGCTCAACGAACCGGGCGTCGTCACCGGCCCGGCCGGCTTCAAGAAGGCGATCTCGCACATCAACTTCCTCTTCAACTGGGGCTACACCGACTCCGAACACATCGCCTACGCGCTCTCGGGAGCGATGCCGCAGCGGCAGGGCACCTCGCCCGACTTTCCGGTTCTCGGCACCGGGCAGTACGACTGGAAGGGCTTCAAGTCGGCGAGTCAGACCGCCGACTACCTGCCCTTCGCCAAGCACCCGCAAGCGGTCGATCCGCCCTTCCTCGTCTCCTGGAACAACAAGCAGGCGCCGGAATGGGGTGCCGCCGACGACCAGTACGACTACGGCCCGCTGCACCGCGTGCAGATGATCTCCGACAAGGTGCGGGCCGCCACCAAGGGCAAAGGACGGATGACGATCTCCCAGCTGGTTCAGGCGATGGCCGAACCGGCGACCGAGGACCTGCGCGGCTACCGCTTGCTGCCGACGATCTTCAAGGCGATCGGCAAACCGAAGCAGCCCGCGCTGCGCAAAGCCCTGGCGACTTTGAGCGCCTGGCACAAGGCCGGTGCCCACCGCCGCGACCTCAACCGCGACGGGGTCGACGAGGAAACCCCGGCGATAGAGCTGATCGACGCCTGGTGGCCGAAGCTGGTGGCGGCCGAGTTCAAGCCGTCCCTGGGCAACAAGGCGTTCGAGCGGTTGCAGGACATGATCGGCACCGGCGATCTCACCGGCGGTTCCCCCGAAGCGCCCGATTTCTTCGACGGTTGGTGGGGCTACGCCTCAAAGGACCTGCGCGACCTCTTCGGTCCGAAGCCGAAGGCCCCCTACAGCCGCATCTACTGCGGCCAGGGCTCAAAGCAGCGCTGCCGCCAGGCCCTGCAGCACAGCCTCGCCCAAGCACTGAAGGTCACCCCAGCAGCGATGTACGGCGGCGGCAACGGCGAGTGCGCCGCCAACCCCCAACCCTCCTGCTTCGACCAAAACCGCCCCCAGGTCACCTCAGGCATAGATCTTGGTCCCTTCCCATTCCAGAACAGACCGACCTTCCAGCAGGTGGTGACGCTGGCCCAAAGATCGCCGCGGTAGGGGTCGGTTGGAAGGGGTGCCGATGGCCCTCCCAAAACGCGCGGCAGGAGCCGCGCTTGTGTGTTTTGGGAGGGCCATCGGCACCCCTGCACGAGCGTCCGTCCCGCCCCAATCTTCGCCACCGAAGCGCCTCCGGTCGAACCGACCCGGGTCTCAGGCGCGGCACGGGAGCGGTTGCGCGCCCCGAGCGTAGGCTGGGGCCGGAGATGGCACTCCGCATTCGAAGCTTCTCCGTGCCTCGGAACGTGTCGAGGAGAAGGGCCGGGGCGCCCTCTCCAAAACACTCAAGCGCGGCTCCTGCCGCGCGTTTTGGAGAGGGCGCCCCGGCCCTTCGGGCGGCCCCGCCCCGAAGCACGTCCCCTGCTATCTTTCTGCGTCGGCCCAAGTGGGCCAATGTTTATGCCTGCCGCCCAACTCCTGGGGCCGCGGGAGTCCTGTAGTCGATACGAGAGCCGGAGCGATGAAGGTCAGAGCTTCTGTAAAGCCGATGTGCGAAAAGTGCAAGATCATCCGCCGCCACGGTGCGGTCTTGGTGATCTGTCAGAACCCCCGCCACAAGCAGCGCCAGGGCTAGGGCGAGATGGCACGTATCGCAGGCGTCAACGTACCGGTCGGCAAGCGCGTCGAAATCGGGCTCACCTACATCTTCGGCATAGGGCGCTCCACCGCGCAGAAAATCCTCGTTGAGGCCAAGGTCGACCCCAACACCATGGTCAAGGACCTGACCGAGGACGAGGTGATGCGCCTGCGCGAGGCGGTCGATCAGCGCGAGGTCGAGGGTGACCTGCGCCGCGAGCGCTCCCAAGACGTCAAACGGCTTATGGAGATCGGTTCCTACCGTGGCCTGCGCCACCGTCGCGGGCTGCCTGTCCGCGGCCAGCGGACCAAGACCAACGCGCGTGGCCGCAAGGGCCCCCGCCGGATGAGCGTCGCCGGCAAGCGCAAGGCGCCGACGGCGAGGTAGGGGACATGGCAGCTGCGAAAAAACCCGCCAAAGGGCGCTCCCGGCGTCGCGTCAAGAAGAACGTCACCTACGGGCAGGCGCACATCAAGACTTCCTTCAACAACACGATCGTCACTCTGACCGACACCGAGGGCAACGTGATCGCCTGGGAGTCGGCCGGCTCGGCCGGTTTCAAAGGCTCGCGCAAGTCGACCCCGTTCGCCGCTCAGGTGACCGCCGACGCCGCCGCCAAGAAGGGCATGGAACACGGCCTCGAGAAGGTCGAGGTCTTCGCCAAGGGCGCCGGCTCCGGCCGCGAGACGGCGATTCGCTCGCTGCAGGCAGCGGGCCTCGACGTCACCACGGTCAAGGACGTCTCGCCGCAGGCCCACAACGGCTGCCGTCCAAAGAAGCGGAGGCGTGTCTGATGGCCCGCGACACCGGAGCGCAGTGCAAGCAGTGCCGCCGCGAGGGCCAGAAGCTCTTCCTCAAGGGCGAGCGCTGCTTCACCGACAAGTGCGGGGTCGAGCGCCGCTCCTACCCGCCGGGCGAGCACGGTCGCGGCCGCATGCGCCAGTCCGAGTACCGCGTGCAGCTGCGCGAGAAGCAGAAGACGCGCCGCTACTACCAGGTGCTGGAGAAGCAGTTCCGCGCCTACTACGACAAGGCCTCCCGCCAGGAGGGCGTCACCGGCGAGAACCTGCTGCGCCTGCTCGAGTCGCGCTTCGACAACGTGCTGGTCCGCCTCGGCTTCGCCGCCTCGCGGCGCCAGGCCCGGCAGCTGATCAGCCACGGCCACTGGCTGATCAACGGCCGCCGCGTCGATATCCCCTCCTACCAAGTGCGTCCGGAGGATGTGATCTCGATCAAGTCGAGCTCGTCCGCCGGCGACACGATTCGCAAGGCAACGGAGCTCGTCTCCACCGTGCCGGCCTGGCTGCAGGCCGACCACGACTCCCTTACCGCCAAGGTCCTGCGCTACCCAGAGCGCGCGGAGATCTCGGCACCGGTGCAGGAGCAGCTGATCGTCGAGCTGTACTCCAAGTAACCGGGTCCCTTTTCTGAACACGCATACGCAAGGAACACATGCCCACTGATTTCCAGGTCCCTCGCATCACGTCTGAGAAGGTCGATGACCGCCGCGGCACCTTCACCGTCGAGCCGCTTGACAAGGGCTTCGGCTACACCTTCGGCAACAGCCTCCGCCGCGTCCTGCTCTCCTCACTGGGGGGTGCCGCTGTCACCAGCGTCCGCATCGAGGGCGTCGCCCACGAGTTCTCCACCGTGCCCGGTGTCAAGGAGGATGTCACCGACATCGTCCTCAACCTCAAGGACCTCGTCGTCCGCATGCACACCGACGCCGACGAGGTCGAGGCCCCGCTGGTCGCCACCGGCCCCGGCGAGGTCAAGGCGAAGGACATCGACCTGCCCTCCGGCGTTGAGATCCTCAACCCCGAGGCGCCGATCGCCACGCTCGAGAAGAAAACCAAGCTCGAGGTCTACCTGACGATCGGCCGCGGCCGCGGCTACTCGCCGGCCGACGAGAACAAGTCCGACGAGCAGCCGATCGGCGTGATCCCGATCGACTCGATCTTCTCGCCGATCCGCCGCGCCTCCTACGCCGTGGCGACGGCTCGCGTCGGCCAGCGCACCGACTTCGACAAGCTAACCCTCGACCTCGAGACCGACGGCTCGATCGAGCCTGGGGCGGCGCTGCGCGAGGCCTCTGAGATTCTGATCAAGAGCCTGGCGATCTTCACCGACGCCGACCGGGTCGAGGAGCTGACCGCGCGCGAGCCGGTCGCGACCCACACCGCTGATGTTTTGCCTGGTCCGTCCGGCGACGGCGTTGCCAGCAACAATGGCCTCGACGAGATCCTGATCGAGGAGCTGGAGCTCGGCGTCCGTTCCTACAACTGCCTGAAGCGGGCGGGGGTGCAGACGGTCGGCGACCTGGTGCGAAAGACGCGCTCGGAGCTGAACGCGATTCCCAACTTCGGCTCGAAGTCGATCGAGGAAGTAATCGAGACCCTGCACGCACGCGGCCTCGACCTTCAGGGAGACTGAGCGGGGAGCTGAACCAGAGCGATGCGCCACCGCAAGAAGCGAAACAAGCTGAGCCGCGACGCGGCGCATCGCGAGGCACTGCTCTCGAACCTCTCCAAGCAGCTGATCGAGCACGAGCGGATCAAGACCAGCCAGGCCAAGGCCAAGGCGGTCAAGCCCGAGGTCGAGCAGCTGATCACGCTCGCCAAGCGGGGGGATCTGCACGCGCGGCGGCAGGCGCTGGCGACGCTGCACAACGACAAGTTCATCGTGCACAAGCTGTTCGAGGAGGTCGCGCCCCGTTATGTGGAGCGGCCCGGCGGCTACACGCGGATCGTCAAGTTGGGTCCGAGGCGTTCGGACTCGACTGAGATGGTCTACCTCGAGCTGGTCTAGCTCTCGTAGGAGACGGATTCGAGGTACAGGCCGTGCGCCGGGGCTGTGTCGCCGGCGGCGGATCGCGGGGCGCCGGTTAGGAGCTTCCTGAAGCCATCGATGGTTTCGCGGTGGCTGGATACGTCGAGCATCGTCCCGACCAGGACTCGGACCATGCTGCGCATGAAGGCGTCGGCTGTGACGCGGAAGCTGAGGATGTCGCCGTCCTGAGACCAGTGCGCATCGAAGATCTTGCGATGGAAGTGGACGTGATCGGTTTGGGTGGGGGTGAAGGCTGTGAAGTCGCGCTTGCCTGGGAGAACCTCGGCGCAGGCGTCGAGGGCTTCGCGGTCTACCCGGTGGGGCCACCAGAGGGAACGGCCCTGCTCGAAGGGGCTCGATGGGCGTCGGGTGAGCAGGCGGTAGCGGTAGGTGCGGGAGAGGGCGTCGCGGCGGGCGTCGAAGCCCTCGTTGGCGGCGGTCGCGGCTGTGACGGCTATGTCGCGGGGGCCCAGTCCGTTGACTCGCCGCACCAGATCGCCTGGTACCCCAGCGGCGGTGACAAAGCTTGCCACCTGCCCTCGCGCGTGAACGCCCGCGTCGGTGCGGCCAGCGACGGTCAGCTCGACCGGTTCGCGCAGCACCGTCGCCAGCGCTGTCTCGATCTCCTCCTGCACCGTTCTCATGCCCTGCTGCCTTGACCAGCCACGGAAGCCCGCGCCGTCGTATTCGATGTCGAGGCGGACCGTCGTCACTGGCCCTAGTCGCCGCTGAGCAACTTCAGCAGGCTGGCCTCGTCGAGGATCTCGGTCTCGTATTTCTCCGCCTTGGCGAGCTTCGAGCCCGGGTTCTCGCCGGCGACGACGTAGTCGGTTTTTTTCGAGACCGAGTTGACGACCTTGCCGCCGGTGGACTTGATCAGGGCCGCCGCCTCCTCGCGGGTGAGCTCGGGCAGGGTGCCCGTCAGCACGAATGTCTTGCCTTCCAGCGGGCCGCCGCTGGCGCGGCGTTCGGAGGGGTCCTGCTCGAGGCGCAGCCCTTTTTCGCGCAGCTTCCCGACCAGTTCCCAGGTGCGCTCGTCGGCCAGCGACTCGGCGATCTGCACCGCCATGATCGGGCCGACGCCCTCGACCTCCTCGATCAGCTCGGGGTCGGCCGTGTGCAGGGCGTCGATCGAGCCGAAGTGATCGGCCAGCGCTTCTGCCGTTACGTAGCCGACGCCGGGCAGGCCGAGGGCGTAGAGGACGCGTTTGAAGGGACGCCTGCGCGAGGCGTCGATCGCCGCGACGAGGCTACCGGCTGACTTCTCTTTAAAGCTCTTCTTGCCGACTTTGCGCCCGTCCAGATCCTCCTCCCGCAGCTCGTAGATATCGGCGACGTCTTCGATCATCTCCTCCCGCAGAAGGTTCAGCGCCAGCTCTTCTCCCAGCCCGTCGATATCCATCGCCCCTTTGCTGACGAAGTGCTTGACGTGCTGGAATGCCTGGCCGGGACAGCCGCCGCGGTTGGGGCAGATCGTGAAAACGGCGTCCTCGGACTTGACCGTCTCGGTGCCGCAGGCGGGGCATTTCTTCGGCGGCTTCGGTTTGCGACCGCGGCGCGCCCCCTTCTCTTTCCTCAGCAGCGGCGAGACCACCTGCGGGATCACGTCGCCGGCCCTCATCACGACGACCTCGTCGCCGACGCGGACGTCCTTGCGCGCCAGATCCTCCTCGTTGTGCAGGGTGGCGGTGGAGACGGTGACGCCGCCGACGTGGACCGGCTCCAGCATCGCGAAGGGGACGAGGTGGCCGGTGCGGCCGACGTTCCAGACCACGTCGAGCATCGTCGTCGTCGCCGTGGTCGGCGCGAACTTCCAGGCGATCGCCCAGCGCGGCTCGCGGCCGACGACGCCCAGCTCGCGCCACAGCGCCCGCTCGTCGATCTTGACCACAACGCCGTCGATCTCATAGTCGAGCTCGTCGCGGCGCTCCCCCCACCAGTGGCAGCGCTGGACCACTGAGTCGACGGTGGAGTGGTGCTCGGTGTCCGGGTTGACCTTGAAGCCCCGCTCGGCCAGCCACTCGACCTCGGCGGAGTGCGTGGGCAGGTCGAGCCCGCGGGTAGCGCCGATGCCGTAACACCAGACCGAGAGCGGCCGCTCGGCGGCGAGCGCTGGATCGAGCTGGCGGATTGAGCCCGCGGCCGAGTTGCGGGGGTTGGCGAAGGTCGGTTCGCCGGCTTCGGCACGGCGTTCGTTCAGCGCCTTGAAGTCGGCGATCGGCAGGTAGACCTCGCCCCGCACCTCGACCAGCTCAGGGGCGTCGTCGATTCGCAGGGGGATCGCCTTGATCGTGCGCAGGTTCTGGGTTACGTCCTCGCCGATCCTGCCGTCGCCGCGGGTGGCGCCGCGGCTGAAGACGCCGTTCTCGTAGGTCAGCGACATCGCCAGCCCGTCGATCTTCGGCTCGGTCGTATAGCTGAACTCGGCGGCGGTGATGTCAAGGCGCTTGAGGTGGTTGCGAACCCGGATCTCCCAGGCGCGCAGCTCCTCCTCGTTGCGGGCGTTGCCAAGCGAGAGCATCTGCTCGGCGTGCTCGACCTGCTCGAAGCGGTCCAGCGGCGGGGCGCCCACCCGTTGCGTCGGCGAGTCGGCGGTGCGCAGCTCCGGATGGTCGGCCTCGATCGCGCGCAGCTCGTCGAGCAGGGCGTCGTAGACGTCGTCGCCGACGGTCGGTTCGTCGAGGACGTAGTAGCGGCGGTTGTGCTCCGCCAGCTCTTGGCGCAGCTCCCCGGCGCGCTTCTCGGGCCCCGCCGCGTTCACACCGAGGTTGGGGCGCTCGCCGCCAGCATCTCCTCGAAGCCCCATCCGCGCAGCCGCTCGAGCCCACCGTGATCGGTGAGGTCGAAGTGGATCGGCGTCACCGATATGCGGCCCTGTGCAACGGCGTTGAGATCGGTCCCCTCGATCTCCTCGTAGCCGGGCTTCCAGCCGTAGATCTCGTAGTGGCGGCGACCGTCGGTTTCGCCGATCAGCTTCAGCTCGTCGTTGTAGATCCGTTTGCCGAGCTTGGTCACTTCGATTCCCTTCGGCTCCCCGGCGGGGTAGTTGACGTTGATCAGGGTCGCCTCTGGCATTGGCTCGGAGATCAGCTGCCGCACCAGCTCGGCCGTGAAGGACGCCGCAAGCTCGAAGTCGAAGCGGCCGCTGACGTAGCCCATGCCGCCGCCGGAGGACTGCTGAGAGACGGCCACTGCGGGGATGCCCAGCACGATTCCCTCGAAAGCGGCGGCGACGGTTCCCGAGTAGGTGATGTCGTCGCCGAGGTTGGCGCCGTGGTTGATTCCGGAGACGATCAGGTCTGGCCGGTGGCCGACCAGCCCCAGCTCGGCGAAGCGGACGCAGTCGACCGGCGTGCCGTCGGTCGCGAAGCCCTTGTCGCCGTCGCCGAACTCGACTTCCTCGACCGTCAGCGGCGAGCGCGTCGTAATGCTGCGCGCGGTCGCACTGCGATTGGAGTCTGGCGCGATCACATCGACCTCGATTCCCTCGATCTCGCGCAGCGCCCTTCGCGCCGCCTGTAGGCCCGGTGCTGTTATCCCGTCATCGTTCGTCAGCAGAAGTCGCATCAAAGCGATTCTAGGCGTCTGGTCGGGGACACCCTCCCGAACTGGCGGATACTCAAATCGCCGGTCTAATTAGACCGGCGATTGTCAGGGCGGGAGGGTGCCCTCGACCAGACCGCCCAAGGTCAATACGAGGCGATTTCTGCTGCGATCAGGTCCTGCTCGGCGTGGGCGAGGCCGAGGTCGTGGACGCTGCCCATCAGGATCGAGAAGATCATCAGCTTGCCGTCGCGATTGAAGCAGTAGCCAGAGAGGTTGCTGACGCCGGTCAGGGTGCCGGTCTTGGTCCGGCAGCGGCCGTAGGCGGCGGTGCCGTGCATGCGGTCGGCAACCGTGCCCTCGTGGCCGGCGAGGGCGAGGTCCTGGATGAATTCGTCGCCGACCGGGTTGCCGCGCATCGACTCCAGCAGACCGACGACCTGTTTCGGCGAGGCTCGGTTGGAGCGGGTCAGGCCTGAGCCGTCGACCGCGTGCACGCCGGAGCCGTGACCGCGGGCGAACTGCTCGACCACCTGGGCGCCCCCGGCGGTGCTGCCGGCGCCGCCGAGGCGCGCCCCGAGCAGCTTGATCAGCATCTCGGCGAAGTGGTTGTCGGAGTAGACGTCGGTGGTGTTGACGATTTCGGTCAGTGGCGGCGATTCGATTCGGCCCAGTTCGGTGCTGAAGGGCGGGGCCGTGGCGAGGCCGACCGCGGTGGAGATGCGGACACCCGCTCCTCGCAGCGATTGCGCCAGGGCCGCCGCCGCCGTCAAGGCCGGGTCGCTGGCGAAGCCGCTGGCGCTGGCGCTGCTGTAGCCGGAGTCGAAGTCGAGCCCCGAGAGCGGGCCGATTTCGGCGCTGGTGGCGTAGCCGGAGTCGGCGACCCCGCGCAGGCGGTCGAAGATGCTGTCGTCGGCGTAGAGGCGGCCGGTGACCGAGTTGATGCCGGCTTCGCGAACCTCGCGCTTCAAGAGAAAAATGTTGGTGCCCAAGCCGCCGAGGAAGCGGTTGTAGAAGGAGGGTGTGCCGAGCGCCGGGTCGCCGCCGCCGACCAGGTAGAGGCTGCCGTGGAGGACGCCGTTGCGGTCGATGCCGCCATCGGTCCTGAGCACCGTGGGGATCCGCGATTGCGGACCGAGCCGCGAGAGCGCGGTCGAGGTCGTGAACAGCTTCATGTTCGAGGCGAGCGGTCGTGGCTTGGCGGCGGCGCGGGCGCAGACCGGAGCGCCGGTTTCGCCATTGATGACGAAGAGGCCGCTGGCGTTGCCTCCACCATGCACGAGACGCGCCCGCAGGCTCGCGCAGAGCGCTTCGCGCGTGGCCGCCTGCGCCGCCGCTGAGAGCACGAGAAGCGCAAGCAGCGCACAAAGCGCGGCAGAAATTGCCGGGGTCCGCCTCACTTAGTGAGATAATGCATGTTTATGGGCAAAGTTGTGGACATAGAGTCGCAACCGCGACGACGCCGCAACCGTAAACGCCCATCGAAGACCGCCCTCGTTCTCGGCGGCGGCGGCTTCACCGGCGGGGTCTATGAGATCGGCGCTCTGCGCGCCCTCGACCTGCTCGCGGTAAACAGCACCGTCAACAACTTCGACGTCTACGTCGGCACCAGCGCCGGTTCCTTCGTCGCCGCGATGCTCGCCAACGGCGTTACGCCCGACGAAATGATGCAGGTGATCAACCGCCGCATCCCCTCCGAGCTCGAGGACCTCGACCTCGGCAAGGTCTTGAGGCCGAACTATCTCGGATTCATCGAGAAGTCGGCGATGCTGCCCCTGCGCACGCTGGAGCTGGCCCGCAGCCTGGTCCGGATGGGGCGGTTCTCGGCAATGGACGTCGGCGTCGGCCTCGCCGAGGCCTTGCCGACCGGCTTCTACTCCGGCAGCGGGATCGCCGATTACGTCGCCGCGGCGCTCACCGAAGAGGACCGGATCGACGACTTTCGCCTGCTCGACAAAGAGCTTTACCTGACCGCGACCGATCTCGACACCTGCGAGCGGATCGTTTTCGGCGAGGAGGGATGGAACGACGTTCCCGTCTCCAAGGCGGTCCAGTGCTCTACCGCGTTGCCGATCGTCTACAAGCCGGTCGACCTCAAGGGCCGTCAGCTGGTCGACGGCGGCATCCGCTCGACCACCAACGTCGACATCGCGGTCGAAAAGGGCGCCAAATTCATCGTCGTCGTCAATCCGCTCGTCCCCTACGTCAACGACTTCGAGAAGACGATCCCGACCGTCTTCGGCACCCGCGTGCGCCGCGTCTCCGACATGGGTCTGCCGGCGATCGCCAACCAGACCTTCCGCCTGATCGCCCACGCTCGCTTGCACCAGGCGGTTGAGGTCTGGCAGGAGCGCTACCCCGGCGTCGACATCATCCTGGTCGAGCCCGAGCCCAACGACGAGCTGATGTTCGGCACGCCGATCATGGACTACTCGCGGCGGCTGAAAATTGCCCGCCACGGCTTCGAATCGGTCACCGCGACCCTTGCCCAGGACTACGAGCGCTTTGAGGAGATCTCCGCCCGCCACGGCCTCGAGATCTCCGAGCGTCGCGTGCGCCGGGTGGTCGAGCGGGCTGCCGAAGAGGAGCCCGAGCAGAACTCCACTTGGCGTCGCGTGCTTGAGCAAACCACCGCGACGCTGCTGCGCCAGTCCGGCGAGGCGTCCTAGTCTCACCTCAGCCTGTGTAGAGCTTCTCTATCTCCTGCTCGTGCTTGCTCGCGACAACGGCGCGCTTGACCTTCAGCGTCGGTGTTAGCTCGCCGGTTTCCTGGGAGAGGTCGCGGGGGAGGATCGCCACCTTCTTGACCTGCTCCACCCGGGCGAATTTCTGGTTTATCGTCTCCACGTGGGCTTCGATCGCCTTTTGCACCTCGGCATTGGTGGCGAGCTGCGCCGGGTCCTCCGGCAGCCCGTGCTCCTTGGCGTAGGCGACAGCGTCTTCGGGGTCGAGCGTCACGAGGGCGACCAGGTAGGGCTTGCGGTCGCCGACGACGACGCACTGTGAGACCAGCGGGTGCTGCTTGATTTCGTTCTCGAGGTTGGCGGGCGTGATGTTCTTGCCGCCGGCGGTGATGATGATGTCCTTCTTGCGGCCGGTGATCTTGATGAAGCCGTCGGCGTCGATCTCACCGATGTCGCCGGTATGTAGCCAGCCGTCGACGATCGTCTCGCGGGTCGCCTCCTCGTTCTTGTAGTAGCCCTGGAAGACGTTGGGGCCCTTGACCAGGATCTCGCCATCCTCGGCGATTTTCACCTCGCAGCCGGGGAACGGCTTGCCGATCGTGCCGACCTTGAAGTCCTCGGGCGAGGAGATAGTCGCCGCGGTCGAGGTCTCGGTCATTCCCCAGCCCTCGAGCACAAGGACCCCGGCGGCGTCGAAGAAGCGCAGGATCTCGGGGCTGATCGGGGCGGCGCCGGAGACGGCGAGCCGCAGGTTGCCGCCAAAGAGGCCGCGGATCTTCGAGAGCACCTGCTTGTCGGCAAACTCGTAGCTCTTGCGCAGGAGGAAGCTCGGTTTGCGCCCGGCGCGCTCGGCGGCGCGCATCTTCTTACCGGTCTCGATCGACCAGTTGAAGATTGCCTTTTTGAGCCCACCCTCCTTCTCCATGCCGCTGCTGGCGGCGGTGTAGATCTTCTCGAAGATTCTCGGGACCGAGGGGAAGTAGGTCGGCTTCAGTTCGGCCAGGTTGGGCAAGATCTTCTGCGGGTCGCCCTCCCAGTAGGCGATGGTGGCGCCGAGGTCGAAGCTGCCGAACTGGATCAGCAGGGCGAAGGAGTGGGCGAGGGGGAGGTAGAGGTAGGTGAGGTCTTCGTTCTCGACCACGCTGGCCTCGTTGACCATGTCGAGCATCGAGCGGTAGTTGCCGTGGCTGATCACGCAGCCCTTGGGCGGGCCGGTGGTGCCGGAGGTGTAGATGAAGGTGCAGATGTCGGTTGAGGTGACGGACTTCCAACGCGCCTCCCACTCGGCCGCGTCGCGGGAGGCGCCGCGCGCAGCGAGATCCTCCAGTGAGATCGCGTCCTCGCTGGAGCCGGTCATTCGCACCACCTGCTCGAGCAGCGGCAGCTGGTCGCGGACGGCGCGGATCTTCTCCATCTGCTCGTCGTCCTCGACCACGACGACCTTGGCGTCGGAGTTCTCCAGCACGTACTGGCACTCCTCGGGCGAGTTGGTCTGGTAGATCGGCACGACCACGGCACCGGCCGAGAGCGCTGCGAAGTCGAAGTAGGTCCACTCGGCGCGAGTGTTGGCGAGGATCGAGACCTTGTCGCCCTTGGCGACGCCGAGGTCGATCAGGCCGAGGGAGAGCGAGCGCACGGTCTCCAGCACCTGGTCGAAGCTGCGGTCGACCCACTCGGCGCCCTGCTTGAAGCGCACCGCCGGGGCGCTGCCGTAGAGCGCGGCCGAGAGCGGCAATAGGTCCGCCAGTGTGGCCGATTTGGTTCCCCGCTCCATGCGGGGAAGGAGTCTAGTTAAGAGCTAGCTGGGGCGAGCCTGGTGGGGCTGGCCCTGGCTGGGCATGCTGCGCAGCGAGGTCTGGAAAAGGGACTTGTCGATGCGGCCGTGGAAGATCGGGACGCCGAGCTGCACGCACTTGCCGATCACCTCCTGCCGTTTCATGTGAAGTTCTTCGGCAAGCTCGGACGGGGTGAGGTGATTGGCCACGGCGGACCTCCCAGGTAGTTGAAATCGGGTAGGAAGATATTTACCCCTGAAGCCGGACGTGTCAAACCGATCGGGCGGGTCTGCGGGAATGCCCGGACCGGCGAGTCGCGATAATGCCGCGATGCCCACCGTCGCTCCGGATCAAGGCGCCGAGCCGGTTGCCGTGCCGATCCCGCGGAAGGGGCGGATCTGGGTCGTTCTCGGCCTCGCTCTCGCTCTCGCGGCGCTCGGCTACGCGATTGTCAACATCGCGACCCAGAAGGCCGGCCGCGACGTCGTCCGCCTCGCCGGCATCGCCGAAGCGCAGGAAATATTCGGCGGCGTGCCGCAGGAAGGCGACCGCCTCGGCTCCTCCGACGCGCCGGTCTCGATCCAGATCTTCAACGACCTGCAGTGCTCCAGCTGCCGCGAAGACTTCCTCAGCACGATCCCCGGCCTGGTCAACGCCTATGTGCGGCCGGGCGACGTGCAACTGCTCTATCGCCACTACTCGGTCAGCGAAAGCCCCCAGGAGCTCGGCTTCTACGGTGCCGAAGCGGCGGCGGCGCAGGGCTACGGCTGGCAGTACACCTACCTCTTCTTCCGCAACCAGAGCGAGGCGAAACGCTTCGGGATCGACCAGGACTACCTCGACTCGGTGGCGGGGGGGATCGAGGAACTGAACGAGCCCGAATGGCTGGAATACCTCGAAGATCATGGTGGCTCCGACGGCACGATCAGCAAGCAGCTCCAGAGTTACGACGAACTCGGCACCGAACTCGGCATCCGCACCCGCCAGGCGGCGATCGTCAATGGTCCGGGCGGCACCCGCACGCTCCAGGACGGTCCCAGCCTGGCCCAGATCGAAGCCGCGATCGAAGCCGTGCGGTAGTTCTCGCGCCGGTCTGGGATAATCGCTGCCTCTCGGGGCGTGGCGCAGCCTGGTAGCGCGCACCGTTCGGGTCGGTGAGGTCCCCGGTTCAAATCCGGGCGCCCCGATGAGGTGCTCCTTACTTGGGCAGCCGCGACTTTCGCCCGTGTGGAGGGTCATTGTGGGGACGCATGCGCAGACTCCTTCTCATTCCCCTTACCGTGGCGTTGCTGATGCTGGCGCCGGCGACGGCCGGATCGTCGCTGGTCGTCGGGGCGCCGCCGGAATTCATCGGCATCTCGCCGCAGGGGGAAACCAACAGCGAGGACTACGAACTGATGGAACTGGCGGGGATCACGAGCGTGCGCTTGCCGATGAACTGGGCAGCTATCCAGCCTGAAGCCGGCGATCGCTTCGAACCGAAATGGGAATGGTTCGACAAGCAGGTGGCGCTGGCCGCCGAATGCGGAATCGCCGCCTTCCCCTTTCTCTGGGGCAGGCCGGAATGGGTCTTGCCGCGCCATGGCGGCGAGCCGGTGGCAAACGCCTGGCAGCGTCGAGCGTGGGTCCGCTTCCTTCATGACGCCGTCTACCGCTACGGCCCGCGGGGCAGCTTCTGGCGCGAAAACCCTGACCTGCCGCGGCTGCCGATTCGGCAGTGGGAAATTTGGAACGAGGAGAACATCGTCACTTTTTCCCCCGAACCGGACCCAACCCGCTTTGGCCGGCTGATCGAAATCTCGGGCCGCCTCCTGCATCGGGCCGACCCCGGCTCGACCGTGATTCTCGGCGGGCTCTTCGGCCGGCCGCTGCAGACCCCGCCCAACATCCAGCCGGGCGTCTTCCTCTCGCAGCTGTACCGGACGCCCGGAATCAAGCGCTACTTCGACGGCGTGGCGCTGCATCCGTACGTGGCCGATGCGAAGGCACTGCAGGGCGAGATCGAAAACCTGCGGCGGGTGATGAGCGTCCACGGCGATCGCGCGACACCGCTCTACGTAACCGAGATGGGATGGGGCTCGGCCAGCTTCGAGTCGCGCTGGGAGCGTGGCCCGCATGGGCAGGCCCGCGAACTCGATACGGCGTTCTCGTTGCTGACCGACAACCGGCTGCGCTGGAACATCGGCGGCGTCTGGTGGTTTTCCTGGGCCGACCTGGCAGGCTCCTGCCAGTTCTGCGATTCGGCTGGACTGCTCACCGGCGACCGGGAAGCGAAGCCGTCCTGGTACCGCTTCAACGCCTGGACCGGCGGCGATGCGGACACGGTGCCCCGCGCGTCTGCACGGGCGCTGCGGATCTCGCCCTAGCGGGGTGGGAGCGGCTGCGGCAGTCGGCGAACCTGGCCCGAGCACTATAGGTATGGACTTGCCGACCGGCGGCGGCTACTGTCCGGGCCGGGAGGCATGTGGACCTGATCGTTATATCTGTGATGGCGGTTGCGCTTGCCGCGCTTTGTGGCTGGCTCGCCGTGTTGTTGGTCCGGGAGCGGACGGCGCAGCATCGCTTCGAGATCCTCGGTGAGGTCGCGAGGGCGACCGAGGACGCCGGATCGCTGGAGGAGACCCTGGCGGCGATCTGCGACGTCCTCGTCCCTGAGATTGCCGACTTCTGCGCGATCGACGTGATCGAAGGCGACCGCCCCCGGCGGGTCGCCGTGCGGGTCGCGCCGGGTGCCGATGCCCAGGTCGAGCGCGGGCTGCTGGAACGCGAGCCTTCGCTGCCGGACCGAATGGTCGACGGCGACGACGGCGACTCCCTCAACCCTCGCTTCATCGAGCGGATGTCGGAGGAGCAGCTGCGCGCGCTTGCTCACGACGACGGTCCCGACCTCGAGTTCCTGCGCGGCATGGGCGTCCGCTCGGCGATCACCCTCGCGCTGCAGGCAAGGGGCCAGGTGACCGGGGCGCTGACCCTCGGCGTCGCCTGGTCGGGGCGCCGCTACCGGCGCAGCGACGCAAATTTCGCCTGGATCCTCTCCGGTCGCGTCGCCCTTGCCCTCGACAACGGCGGTCTCTTCGCCGACCTCGAGCGGGCCGAGCAGGAACGCGCCGAGATCGCCGAGACGCTGCAGCACGGTCTCTTGCCGCCGCCCATGCCGCACCTTCCCGGCTGGTCCCTCGCCGCGATGTATCGGCCCGCTGGGGCCGAGAACGAGGTCGGCGGCGACTTCTACGACACCTTTCGCGTCCTCGGCGGCTGGATGCTGGTGATCGGCGACGTCACCGGGCGCGGCGCTGAGGCCGCCTCGATCACCGCCCTAGCCCGCTACACGCTGCGCACCGCGGCGGTGCTGACCAACGATCCCGAGGTCGCTCTCGCAACCCTCAACCGCGCTCTGCTTGCCCGAGGCGGCACGGCGCTCTGCAGCGTTGTGGCTCTGGCCTTGAGCGAAGATCCGGAGCAGCCGGTGCGGTTCGCCGTGGCCGGCCACCCGCCGCCTCTCCTAGTCGACGGCGAGTCGGTAACCGAGGTGGCCGGGTCCGATCCGGTGCTCGGGGCCTTCGCCGATGTCGAGTGGAAGATCGAGCAGACCTCGTTCGATCCAGGCCAGCAGATCGTGCTGGTCACCGACGGGATCATCGAGGCAGCGGGACCACGGGGGCGCTTCGGTGAGGACCGGCTGCGGGCCGAGCTCGCGGGGGCCGGAAATCCGGCGCTTGCGGTGCAGCGGCTCGAGGCGGCGCTGCACGGCTTCACCGCCGGCGCACTGGATGACGATGTGGCGATCCTGGCGCTCACTCGCTCCGACGACGATCGTCCCTCCACAGCGGATCTGCCCTCGCACAACTCTCCCGGCAGAGCGGTGGACGACGCCTATGAGGCGCTGGTCGGGCGCCTCTTTCACGCCTTCAACCAGCGCGATGCGGTGTCGATCGTCTCGCTCTGCGCGCCGGAGATGGAGTTCTTCACCGTCACCGGGGGCGAGGCCGGGCACGACGCCCCGTACCGCGGGCCCGACGGCTTGCGCGAGTACCTCGTCGACGTCGAACGCGTCTGGGAAGCACTGCTGATCACCCTGGGCACGGTCGCGCGGCAGGGGAATCGCCTGCTCGCCTTTGGCCGCGTTTACGTGCGCAGTCGCGAGCTGGGCATACGCGACATGCCCGTCGCCTGGATCTGGAACGTCGAAGACGGCCTCTTCGTCCGTGGTGAGGTCTTTGTCGATCCGGCCGAGGCGGTCTTGCGCTTCGATAGCGCGATCGCCTGAGCGGCAGGTCGTTTCAGCTCAGACCAAGTGCTCGGCTGTCGCCGCCGCGGGAGTGTGGCGCAGGGCGTTGAGCACTTCCTCGGCAAGCTGCGAGCCGTCGTCCGGCCGCAACGGGGTGGCGCTGATCCGCAGGATGACGCCGTCCTCGTCGACTTCCTCCAGCGCCACGTCCGGCGCGTTGCGGGTTGGGATGCGGATTGAGCTGAGCAGTTGCTCCTCGACCCGCCGCGGACTGGCCTCGGCCGAGAAACGGGCTCTTACGTTGACTTTCGGGGGCTCGCGCAGGGGGACGACGACCAGGCTGATCAGAACGCTGTTAGGCACCTGCAGGCGGTCGGCGCCCTGGACGAGGGTCGCGTAGAAGAGCCCGAGAGAACTGACCGTCCCCTCGATCGAGCCGGCGAGGGCGCCGCCTACGAGGCGCACCCGTTCGCCCACCCGGAAGGGGCGGGTGCTTTGCAGGACGATGCCGGCGAAGAGGCTACCCAGCGTCTGCTGCGCGGCGAGTCCTAGAACGATCGCCGTGAAGGCGCCGCCGACCGCGAGCGTGGCGGCCGTGACTCCGGCGATCCGCAGCGCCAGGATCACCACCGCTGCCATCGCGAAGAGCCGGATCAGGAAGCCCGCGGTTCCAGCGGTTGCCGGGTCGACGCGGCGGAAGAGGCGTGGCGATATCCAGCGCACCAGCCAGTGGCTGCCGGCCGAGCCGACGATGATCAAGATCATGACGGTGGCCGCCCGTACCCACGGTCCGTAGCCGGGCAGCAGTTCGTGACGCCGGTAATAGACGACGAGAACGGCTGCGATCACGGTCAGGGCGACGAGCAAGCCACCGAGCGCCCGCCCGGGCGACTGTGCCTCCAGCTCATGTCCCAGCCCCACCTCCTGCCAGGAGTGGCTACGGGTCTCGAACAGCTCGCGGGGCAATCTCCGGCGTGGTGCTGGCATGGCTTGTCAATACCCGCTGGAGCTATGCCTAAGCGCGCTCAGCAGGGACGCCAAGGTTTTGCGAAGAGATCCACGGACTTGCCGATCGCGCTGAAGTGGATCTGGCGGGCCGTTTCGCAGTACTGGCCGAGGTCGAGTTCGTACTCGGCCTCGAAGACCGCCTTGCGATGGCGCACGAAGGGCTTGTAGTAGCCGCATTCGTGGTACTGGAAGCACTGCTCGACGATCGCGAAGTCGAAGTTGTCGACCAGCTTGCGCGCTTGGCGGCCATCGTTCTTCAGGGCGACGGCCATCCCACGCCGGTGGACCTGCGCGGCGACCCAGCGGTTGAAGCGCAGCTGGGCTGCCCGCCCGATCCTGAAGCCGGTCTTGTTTTCCCAGCCCGCAAGGTTGTCGGGCTCGACCGCGTCGAAGCCCTTGCGCGCGCACATCGCGAAACGGCGTTCGAGCGCCGCGGCGAAGTCGCGGTAGTGGCGAATGTCCAGCCAGCGCTCGTCGGGGAAGCCTTCGTAGCGGCGGCCGATCGCCGAACGCGGAAACCGGTTCGCGTCCGGCCGGTAGCTCTCCCAGCTGCCGACGTCGAGGTAACAGATGACCCTGCTGCCCAGCTGGTGCAGCCTGCGTACGGTCGAGGTTGATGTTTCGAACCCATCGACGTCGAAGACGGGCACGTCGATCGAGGTATCGATCTTGCCCTGCAGCTGCCACTGCCACGGCTTCGTCGTCGGCCGTGGCTGCCAGTGGGCGGCGGCTTGAGCGCCGCTCCCCAGCATCGCCGCCATCCCGATCAACAAAAAGAGGTAGTCGCGGCGCATCCGCGTCCGGCGGCGGCTCATGGCTAGACGCTACCCCGGGTTGGCCCAGGGAAACGAACGCGCTGTATCTGCGGTGCATCTCGGTTTGCAGAGCTGCGGCTCGGGTAGCGAGTGGTCGAGGACAACACAGTTATGCTCGCAGTCCGCGGGGAACATGCTCCCCAGCGGGAATAGCAGTCAATGGCAAGCAGCCCCACCATCCGCGAGAAGCCGAAAGGGCTTTACATGAGGCTCCCCGCGAGGGCGGAGAACGTCGCGGTGGTCCGCCACGCGCTGGCCGGGCTGGCGGAGCAGATCGGGATGGACGAAACGGGCATCGCCGATTTGAAGACAGTCGTCACCGAGGCCTGCATGAACGTTGTCGTCCACGCTTATCCTGGCGAGACCGGCCCGTTGATCGTCGAAGCCGAGCCCGACACCGAAGGCCTCACCGTGACCGTCAGCGATAGCGGCTCCGGAATCAGCCCGCAGGCCGAATCCGAGCGCGCCAGCCTCAAACTCGGGCTCTCGCTTATCGCGGCTCTCTCCAGCAGCTTCAGCATCTCCGGCGGGCTCGATCGCGGCACTGAAGTGATGATGAGGCTGCCGCTTCAAGAGCGGGGCGGAGCCGCCTCGGACGGAGCGACGGAAAAGGTGCCAGCGCCAGAGGTCGTCGGCGCCGAGATCGCGATCGGTCGTGCTGAGCTGCTCGAGCCGGTGCTGGCGAGGATGGTGGGTGCTCTCGCCGCGCGCCGCGATCTTCCCGTCGACCGGGTCTCCGATGCTGTCTTGATCACCGATGCGATCGCCGGGGCGGCCCCTGGGCGCTTCGCCGACGGTTGCGTGCGGTTTGGCCTCGGCGAGAGCGACGAAGGCTTGGAGCTGCGCCTCGGACCGATGGAAAAAGGCGCTGCCGGGGAGATTCGCCGTGAGCTAGACGTGCCCGAGGTCGGCGGCTCGCTGGAGGCGCTTGCTGACGAATTCGTCGTCGAAGAGTCCGACGACGGCGACTACCTGATCGTTCGCTTCAGCGGCTTTCCGAGCGCCTAGCTCCCCTCCAGACCGCGTTCCTCCTCGATCCGCTCGCGGATGCGGCCAAGCGCGCGGCGCAGGATGCGAGAGACGTGCATCTGCGAGTGGCCGATCTGGTCGGCGATCTGCGACTGCGTCATGTCCTCGACGAAGCGCAGGCGCAGGACGGTGCGCTCGCGCTCCTCCAGGAATGGCAACGCGGCATCGAGGGCGATCCGGCCCTCGACCAGCTCGAAGCGCTCGTCCTCGTCGCCGATCCATTCCGAGGGCGCCGCCTCGTCGGAGTCCTCGCCTCCCGGCGGACGATCGAGCGAAAGGGGACGGCGGTTGTGGTTCGCCTCCAGGACCTCGAGCACATCGGTTTCCTCCAGTCCGAGGCGCTCGGCGATCTCGCCGACCGAGGGGGAGCGCTGGAGCTGCTTGGTCAGCTCCGTGATCGCCTTGTCGACTTCGGCCATGCGGTCGTGCAGGCCGCGCGGCACCCGCACCGTCCAAACTCGATCGCGGAAGTGGCGCTTGAGCTCGCCGAGGATCGTCGGCGAGGCGAAGGCGGTGAAGGGGATGCCGCGCTCGGGGTCGAAGCGGTCGACCGCGTTGAGCAGGCCGAGGTTGGCGACCTGGAGCAGGTCGTCGAAGGACTCGCTGGCGCCGCGGTAGCGCAGTGCCAGCCGCTTGGCGAAGGCCATGTTGCGCCGCACGAGCTCCTCGCGGATAGCGGGGTCGTGGTCGCGCGCGAAGCGCTCCCAGAGCTCACGTTCGCCGGCAAGATGCTCGTCCGATCCCGGCGAGTGGGCGGTGGTGTCAGTGTCGTTTGTAGTGCGCTTAGCTGCCATTGCGCTCGTAGTGGGGCGGGCTGTGACGGTCCGATCCCTGCCGCCCTCGAGCCTCATATGAGGCCGTGCAGCCGCTAGGGACACACGCTAGCAGGGGCTACCCCGGTGGCCAATTGGGCATTCCAGGTGGAGAGTTATAGCTGCCCCGACCCAGCCGGTAGCGGCCACGAGCGGGCTCTTGCTTGCCGCCCTCATCGTTCTCCTCAGCGCCTCCTTCCTCCGCTGTAAGCGGTTCGGCGATGTCCTCCAGCTGCCTCTGCTCGGCCTTGACCCCGAAGAACAACTCGGCGATGCCGCCGATCGCCATCACCGCGGCGCCGATGAAAAAGCCGGTTGCGACCTGGTTCTGGCTGCCGCTGTTGATGAAGCTGCCGAAGAGCAGCGGACCGGCGATGCCGCCCGCGGCGGTTCCGACGGCGTAGAAGAATGCGATCGACAGCGCCCGCGTCTCCATTGGGAAGATCTCGCTGACGGTCAGGTAGGCGGAGCTGGCGCCGGCCGAGGCGATGAAGAAGATCGCCAGCACCAGGGCCATGAAGGTCCAGGTGGTCAGCGAGCTGCCGAGCAGGAGAATCCCCAGCAACATGGTCAGCGCGGCGGAGCCCAAGTAGGTCGCGGTGACCATCGGCTTGCGCCCGACCGTGTCGAAGAGGCGGCCGAGCGTGAACGGCCCGAGGAAGTTAGAGATGCCGAAGAGGGCGAGGTAGAGCGGCACGGCGCCCGAGGAGACGTCGAAGAATTCGCCCAGCAGGGTGCCGAGATCGAAGGTGACCGCGTTGTACATGAAGGCCTGGCCGACGAAGAGGGCAAGGCCGAGGGCGGTGCGGCGCGGGTATTTCGAGATCGCGGTCTGGGCGACCTCGCGGAAGGAGATCCGCTCCCGCTGTTTGATCGTGAGGCTGTCATCGGGCTGAGAGAGCTCTTCGCCCTTCTCCTTTTCGATTTCCTCCTCGATCTCGCCGACGATCTCGTCGGCCTCTTCGTCCTGGCCATGGATGAAGAGCCAGCGCGGGCTCTCGGGCACGTTGCGGCGGACCAGGAGAATGCCGACGCCGAGCAGGGCGCCAATTCCGAAGGCCAGGCGCCAGCCGACGTCGGCGGCGAAGAGCGCCGTGTCCAACAGGGCGATCGAGGCAACCGCGCCGCCCGCGGCGCCGATCCAGAAGCTGCCGTTGATCATCAGATCGACGCGGCCGCGCAGCCGTGCCGGAATCAGCTCGTCGATCGCCGAGTTGATCGCCGCGTACTCGCCGCCGATGCCGGCCCCGGTGAAGAAGCGGGCCGCGAAGAAGTACCAGGCGCTGAAGGAGAAGGCGGTGGCGATCGTCGCGACGATGTAGACGCCAAGTGTGAGCAGGAAGAGCTTCTTGCGGCCGAAGCGGTCGGTGAGCTGGCCGAAGAAGAGTGCCCCGATACAGGCGCCGGCTACGTAGAAGGCGGCGGCGGTGCCGATCTGGCTGGCGTCGAGCACGAGGCCGCTGCCCTTTTCGGTCAGCCGCTGGCCGATGCTGCCGACGATCGTCACCTCGAGTCCATCGAGGATCCAGACCGTGCCCAGCCCGATCACGATCATCCAGTGGAAGTTGGACCAGGGGAGACGGTCCAGCCGCGAAGGCACGCGGGTCTCGATCGTTTCCATTTTGGGATCGGAATCGCTCATCCCGCCCCCGCCAATACCCCACTGGCGACCGGTTCATGCATCTTGTTGGGTGTGTGGCGCGACTCGCACGGGTACCGGAGGCGTGGCGGCGTTAGGCTCCCATCGAACTTCGAATATCGACCCAAGGAGACACCAGATGGCCTTTTCGGTTCCCGACCTTCCTTACGCGTACGACGCCCTCGAGCCCCACATCGACGAGGCGACGATGCGCGTTCACCACGACAAGCATCACCAGGCCTACGTCGACAAAGCCAACGCGGCGTTGGAGGGGACCGAGTGGGCCGACCGCGAGGTCGAGGACGTTCTGCGCAACCTCAGCAGCTTGCCTGGCGACAAGCAGGGCCCCGTCCGCAACAACGCCGGCGGCCACTACAACCACAGCCTCTTCTGGCAGATGCTCAGCCCCGACGGTGGCGGCGAGCCCGGTGGCGAGCTCGGCGCGGCGATCGGCGAGACCTTCGGCTCCTTCGATTCCTTCAAGGACGAGTTCAAGAACGCCGGCATCGCTCGCTTCGGCTCCGGCTGGGCCTGGCTGGTCAAGGACAGCTCTGGATTGGCGGTCGTCTCGACCCCGAATCAGGACTCGCCGCTCTCCGACGGCAGCGTGCCGCTGCTCGGCTGCGACGTCTGGGAGCACGCCTATTACCTCAAGTACCAGAACAAGCGCCCGGATTACATTGACGCCTTCTGGAATGTCGTCAACTGGGATTTCGTCGGCCAGCGCCTCGCCGACGCCGGCTGAGCGCTAGGAAGCGACTGGAGTCGCCGGCCGCGCCGCCTCGGGCAGGTGGCGCGGTTCGGCGCCCTCCTTGGGCGGGACCAGGCTCATTGCGTGCTCGGCCTTGGCGGTGATCGTCAGGCTCGGGTTGACCCCGGGGTTGGCCGGGATCGAGGCGCCGTCGGTGACCAGCAGGTTCTCGTAGCCGAAGACGCGGTTGGCCGAGTCGACGACGCCGCTCTCGGGCCCGGCGCCGATTACGGCGCCGCCGAGGATGTGGGCGGTGGTGGGGACGTTCTGGATCGACTCGGTTAGGGCGCTCTGCGCGGTGCCGCCGGTTCGCTTGGCGAACCAGCGCGCAGCTTGCGCGGCGGCCGGAAGGTAGATCGGGTTCGGGCGATCCGGGTCCTGCTCGGTCTGCAGCCGCACGCCGCGCCCGAACAGTTTCCGCTTCGGCTGCAGCTTCATCGCCGCGTCGACCGTCTGCATCACCAGCAGGATCACGGTGCGCCGCGACCAGCGGTAGGGGATTCGCATCCGCAGTGTCTGCCAGGGGTGGCGCGCCATCGCGACGATCCACTTCAGCGGCCTCGTCACCCTGGTGCCGGGGCCTGTCATCGCAGTGAAGGTGCCGCTCATCGCGTCGCCGGCCTCACCGTAGGTAACGACCTCGATGTGGGTATCGGGATCGGGGTAGATGCTGGAGGTGATCGCCACCGAGCGGCTGAAGTCGCGCTCGTCGTCCATCGCGGTGACCGACTGGATCGACTCCGAGTTGGTCCGGATCACGTCGCCGATGCGGCTGGAGAGGCGCGGTAGGGCCCCGCTGTGGCGGCAGTTTGCGAGCAGGTTGTTGGTACCGAGGGCGCCGGCGGCGACGACCACGCCGCGGGCAGTCAAGGTGCGGCGCTGCTTGCGCAGCCAGGCGCCGGAGCGCTCGCTGGTCACCGCGTAGCCCTCGGAGCCGTCCGCTGCCCCGAGTGGCCGGATCTCGGTCACCTGGCGTTCTGGCTCGATCTTGACCCCGAGCTTCTCGGCGAACCAGAGGTAATTCTTGACCAGCGTGTTCTTCGCCCCGTGGCGACAGCCGACCATGCAACTGCCGCAGCGCATGCAGCCGGTCCGCGCCGGGCCCTCGCCATCGAAAAACGGATCGGGAACCTCGACCCCGGGTTGGTCGAAGAAGACGCCGACGCGGGTGTTGGTGAAGGTCTCGCCGACGCCGATCTCCTCGCCGTATTCCTTCAGCAGCTTGTCCGCCGCCCCCATTCCCTCGTACTCGACGACACCGAGCATCCGCTCCGCGGTCTCGTAGTGGGGCTTGAGCTCGATTTTCCAATCGCCGAGCTCGGCCCACTGCCGGTCCTTGAAGAAGGCCGGGCGGGCCCGGTAGAGCGTGTTGGCGTAGCCGAGGCTGCCGCCGCCGACGCCGCTGCCGGAGACGACGAAGACGTCCTTGAAGAAGGTCATGCGTAGAACCCCACGCATGCCCAGCTTCGGCGCCCAAAAGTAGCGGCGCGGCTGACGCAGGGTCGACTCGGCGAAGTCTTCGTCGCGAAAGCGGCTGCCGCACTCGAGCACGGTGACGCTGTAGCCCTTCTCGGCGAGTCGAAGCGCCGATACCGAGCCCCCGAAACCGGAGCCCACAACGAGCCAGTCGTAGTCGTACTTCAAGCTGGCTCCCCCGCGGGCTTAAGCCTCGCCGGGCTCCAGCGGGCGAAAGTCTGAGGTCCTGGCGCCGCAGACGGGGCAGAACCAGTCCTTCGGTATGTCCTCGAACTTCGTTCCGGGCGGAATCCCGCCGTCGGGATCGCCGATCGCCGGGTCATAGATGAAGCCGCAGCTCTCGCAGATCCACAGCGTTTGCTCGGTGGCCGTCGTCATGGAGGAAGCTCAGAGGCCTCAGTCTTTGAAGCTGACCGAGACCGGCTCGCGGTCGGCAGCGTCCTCGATCTCGAAGTACTCGCGTTTGGTGAAGTTGCCCTGGTTGGCGATGATCGAGCCCGGGAACTGTTCGATGTCGGTGTTGTAGGACTGCACGTTGGAGTTGTAGATCCGCCGCGAGGCCTGGATCTCGTCCTCGAGCTCGGAGAGGTTGCGGCTGAGCTGCTGGAAGTTCTC
>DASYIY010000028.1:0-27768 GCA_035997045.1 Solirubrobacterales bacterium
CTGCCTCGGCGCCAACCGGGTCGGCTTCGGCACCCTGGCGATGGTCAGCCTCGGCTGCACGATCTGCCGCGGCTGCCAGCTCGACACCTGTCACGTCGGCATCGCGACCCAGATCGAGACGGTCGAGCAGGCCCAGGAGCACGGGCTGAAGAAGTTCACCCCGCAGGAGGTCGACAGTGCCGCCGAGAGCTGCGCCCGCTTCTTCCAGGCGATGGGCGAGGAGGTCAAGCAGGTCGTCGCCTCGCTCGGTTACGAACGCGCCCAGGACCTGGTCGGCCGCTACGACCTGCTCGAGCAGGTCTCCCACCACGACGCGGTCGACCTGGCGCCGCTGATCACGCCGCTGGAGGAGTTTCTCGATCTCGAGCCGCTCGACCTGCCGGTGGCGGGGGAGATGGTCGAGGATCGTGCCGAGGCGGGAATGGTCGTCGCCCGCCCGATCCGGATGGAGGCCAAGCAGGCCTCGGCGCAGATCGGTGGCCTCGCCGGCGACATCTGCTCCGGGCGCACGATCCGCAACGAGTTCCCCCGCCCGACCGACGCCAACGATCGCGTGCTCGGCACCGAGCTGTCCGGGGCGATCGCCCGCTCGCGCATCTTCGATGACGGGCCGGAGTCCAACGACGACGTGCTCGCCAGCCTCGAGTTCAACGGCGGCTCGGTCGCCGGCCAGGGCCTCGGCGCCTTCAACTCATACGGGGTCTCGATCCGGATCGAGGGCGGCGCCCAAGACGGCGTCGGCAAGACGATGCTGGGCGGCAGCATCGCGGTGCTCAAGGGCAAGGGGGTCAAGGGCAAGCGGCTCAACGGCTCGGTCGGCAAGTCCTTCGCCTACGGCGCTCAGCGCGGCCGCCTCTACGTCCAGGGCTCGGCCGACTCGCGATTCTGCATCCGCCTCTCCGGCGCCGACGTGGTTCTGGCCGGCGAACCGGAAGAAGCGATCGATGACGGCCGCGGCTGCATCGTCGACCGCGCCAACGCCAAGGGTTTCGCCTTCGAGTACATGACCTCGGGCCGCGCGATCGTCCTCGGCGATCTCGGTCCATGGGCCTGCGCCGGGATGACCGGCGGCCGCGTCTACGTCCGCCACAACGCTTTCGGCATCGACCGCGAGGCGATCCTGCGGCGGCTGGGCGAGGGCGCCAAGGTCGAGCTGAAAGAGATCGACGCCGAGGGGCTGCTGGACGTCGATGACCTGCTCGGCAGCTACGCCGGCGAACTGCGGGCGACCGGCCAGGACGAGGAGGCCGATCGCGTGCTGGGGCTGGCGGCCGATGCCACCGGCAACTTCCTGATGGTCGTCCCGCACAAGGTTCAGGCAGACCCGAGCATCTCTACCGAGTAGTCCGGAGCGGGGGAAGAGGGTCGGGGGCACCCCCGACCCTCTTGCTGCTTCGTCTATCGGGTCAGTAGGTCGGCTATTGCTCGTATCTCTTGCAGCAGCCCGTCGAGCATTTGCTCGTTATTGGTGTGGATCCGCCACTCGGCGTGCCTTCGGTCCTGCTCCACCTGGTCGAGGCGTTGCTCCAGAGCTTCGGTGCGGGCGTCAATCTTGTCGATGCGCTTGTTGAGGCGCTTCTCGGTCTTGCGGACGCGGCGCTTTAGGAGAAAGTCGGTCTCCTCACGGAGGGCGTCGAGTTCCCGGCGCAGGATGCTGTCGTCGATGCCGCTCCCCTGTTCGGTCAGCATCTCCTCGACGCCACTGCGGACGCGCTCGATCTCCTCGTGGAGGCGTTCGCGGGCGCGCTCGGCCGCTACCTCCGGGGGCTCGGGATTTCCTTCCATGAACCCATGCTAAGCATCAAGGAGGCCGGAATTTCCGCGCTTCCCGCAATCGCCACGGCGAGGGAGGGACATATGTCCCTCCAGCGGAACTTGTGAGCAACTGGGCTTGGTGCCTAACTGGGCTTCCGCAGCGGGTTCCGTCGGAGGGGCATATGTCCCTCCCTCCCGCTCAGGCTTCCAGGGCGAAGAGCCGATACCGGCCGATCGCCAGCTCGTCGCCGTCGGCGAACCGTCCCCAGTCGACGATCTCGCCGTTGAGGAAGACGCCGTTGAGGCTGCGATCGTCGAGGACGCGCAGCGAATCGGGCAGCTCGGAGACGATCAGGGCGTGGCGACGGGAGACGCTGGGGTCGTCGAGGCGGATGTCGGCGTTGGCGCTGCGGCCGATCCGCGTCCAGCCCTGGGAGATGGGGAAGACCCGGATCTCACCGTCGTCCCCCCGGTAGACCAGATAACGGCCCGCATGTGGCAGCGAGGCCCGTGCAAGGTCGAGCCACTCCGGCGTCGAGACCGTCTCCGCGATTGCGATTTCGGCGGTCTGGCCGTGCTCCTGCATCGGCTCGAAGATCGAGTCGCGCTGGAACTCGGCTGCCCCGCAGCGCGGGCACTCGGGCAGCCGGTCGTTCTCGCGCAGCGAGAGCTGCGAGCCGCACGACGCACAGAAAAACGTTCCCGAGCCGGGGATCGCTCCTACGTCGAATCTGTCACTGCCGATGCCGGGGCTGACGCTGGTGATGATGGGGACTCCTTCCCGACGCCTCCACAATTTATGGTAGCGCGTCAAGCGCCAACTCGCACAAACTTTTTGTCGCATTTTGGTCACTGCGGCCAGGAGCTGGCGGTAGGACTAGAATCGCGCGGCCATGGGCCCGGTCAGCGCAGAGATCGAAATCGACGTGCCGCGCCAGCGCGCTTTCGAGGCGATCGCCGATCTTTCCCTGCGCCCGGCCTTCACGGACCATTTCCTCACCGATTTCCACCTGACCCGGATCGAGCCCGCCGGTGTTGGGGCCGGAGCGCGTTTTCGCATCGCGGTCTGGCCGCGTGCGGTCTGGATGGACACGACGATCGCCGAGGCCGACGGACCGCACCGGCTGGTCGAGCACGGACACGGCGGTCGCGTCAACCGGATCCCGTCGACGACCCTCTGGGAGCTGACCGAGGGCCCCGGCTCGCTGACCAAGGTTCGCGTCTCCTACTGGACCGAGCCCTCGAACCCGGTGGATCGTGCGCTGGAGTTGCTCTCAGCGGCCTCGATTCCCTACCAACGGCGCTGGCGCGAGGCGCTGCGCCGGCTGCGCGAGCAGCTCGAGTCCGGCGAGCTGCATCAGCACCGCGTGACGCTTGCCGGCGGTAACCGTCACGCGACCGGTATTCCCTGAGCCCGGTCTTATAGGCTCTCGCCGCCAATGCCTCGCCCCACCCGACTCGTCCTGCCGATGCTCGCCGCGCTCGCGCTGGCCGTGCTGACCGTGACGATTTCCGCCTGCGGCTACTCGAGCGACTCCAAGGAAGTCGTCGAGGGCGAGGTCGTCGAACTCGGCGACCTCAAGTACCAGGTGGTCTTCTCGCGCTTCCTCAACCCCAACGACAATGAGGACTCCGCCTACCTGGTCGGCCAGTCGCCGCCAAAGAAAGGCTCGAGCTACTTCGGGATCTTCCTCGAAGTCCAGAACAAGAGCGAAGAGAACCAGAAGCTCGCCGAAACCTTCACGATCGCCGATGCGGACAATCAGACCTTCGATGCGATCCCGACCGAAAGCCTCTATGCCTTCCCCTTCGGCGGCGAAGTCGAACCGCAGGAACCGATCCCGGCCCCCGACTCGACCCCCCAGCAGGGCCCGATCGAGGGCTCGCTGGTGCTCTTCGAACTTCCTTCGTCTGCCTCGGAGAACCGCCCTCTGACGCTCTCGATAGACGGCCCCGAAGGGCCGGCCGAAGTAAAACTCGACCTCTAGGTCAAAGGCCGGCCGAAAGAACCTGGGCCGCCGCCGGGGCCGCGACTTCGCCGCCCGCCGCTTCGGCTTCGATCAGCAGCACCCCGATCGCCAGCTTCGCCTTCTCCGCCGGGGCGAAGGCGGCGAACCAGGCGTCCTTGCGCTGCTGCGGGTGTTCGGAGTTCTCTTCTCCCGGTCGCGGGCCGAGCTCGGCGGTGCCGGTCTTGCCGGCCACCTGGGCCTCGGGGATCGCACCCGCGGTGCCGGTGCCGCCGGTGACCACGCCGATCATCAGTTCGGTCAGTTCGCCGGCGATCTTCTTCGACATCACCCGCACCGGCGTCGCTTCCGGCCGCAGCTTCTTGTTGGCGACGATCGAGGTCGGCTCGCGCACGCCGCCGTTGGCGATCGTCTGCGCCACCGTCGCCATCTGCAGGGGCGTCGCCAGCACTTCGCCCTGGCCGATCGCGCTCACGCCGAGGTCGAGTTCGTCGCCGATTTCGGTCGGGATCGTCGACTCTTCCGGTTCCACTTCGGCGACGATCCGGGGCGCGTAGAGCGTCGGCGGCGAGTTGAAGCCGAACCGTTCCGCCGTTCCGACCAGTTCGTCGTTGCCGATCTTCGGCCCGAGCGGGGCGAAGTCGGCGTTGCAGGACTGAGCGAACGCTTCGCGGAAGCTGCCGCCGCAGTACTCGCCGTTGGCGTTTTCGATGAAGCGGCCGCCGACGTTGACCCCGTCGACGATTTCGAATTGGTCGTCGAGTGAGACGACGCCCTTCTCCAGCGCCGCCGTCGTCGTGATCGTCTTGAAGGTCGAGCCGGGCGGCTGTGGGGCCGAGAAGGCCTGGCCGGCGAGGGCGCGGACGTCGCCGTTGCGGGAGTCGAGCAGGGCGATGCCGCCGACCCGGCCGCCCAGGGCCGAGACTGCCGATTCCTGCAGGCCGGGGTCGATCGTCGTCTTTACCGGCGCTCCTGGGGTGGGGTCGGCTTTGGCGATCGTGCGCACTCCGCCGCTTTCGCTTACCGCGAGCAGCGAACCGCCGGGCTTACCTGCCAGCCGGGCGTTGAAGGCCTTCTCGAGGCCGCTGATCCCGACCGGGGTGCTCGGCGCGAAGCCCTTGCGGGCGAGCGCCAGGGCGTCGTCTTTTTCGGCGGCGCCGACTTCGCCGGTGACGTCGATCGCCGAACTGCCGATTGGGTGGGCGCGCGCTTCGGCTGGGCCCTCGGCCAGCGGCGTGCCGTCGGCGGCGAGGATCGGCGCTCGCGGCGCGAGTTCGATCTGGCTTTCGAGGTGCTCGCCGCTGCGCAGGCCCGGGAAGACGAGGCTCGGATTCCAGGCGATGCCACCTTCGTCGAAGCGCAGGTTCAGCTCGCCTTCGACGCTGCCGAAGGCGACGGTGCCGGCGGTGAGCGCTACCGGCACGACGGCGGTTCCGTTTTCCGACGTTTCGTCGCTGGGGGAGTCCGGATCGAGCGAGCGCAGGGTCGAGACCATCTGCGCGTTGCGGTAGGCGAGGACGAAGTCGTTCAGCTCGATCCCCCGCTGCGAAGCCGGGTTGAGCTCCTTGTACATCGCTGCGAACTCGCTGTGCTGCCAGGCCTCGGCGAAGCGTTCGGCGGCTTCCTTGTTGGGCGAGCCGGGTGCGCCCGCGACGGCGCCGACCACAAAGGCGACCAATGCGATCAGTGCAAGCGGCAACATGCGGGTGACAATGCGGCGTCGCCGCTCCACCTCGGGGGTGAGAGAACTCATTTTGCGTGAAAGGTAGTGGAGCGGGCGGGCGCCGCCCCTTCCCTGCTTCCATATGACGATGACCGTGCTCGACGTGGGGATCGTTGCTTTCACCCTGGCCCTCGGTTTGTGGGGCTATCGCCAGGGGCTGATCGTCGGGACGCTGACGCTGATCGGGTTTGCCCTCGGGGCGTTTGCTGGGAGCCGGATCGGGCCCCTGGTGCTCAATCAGGGCGCGGAGTCGCCTTATGCGCCGCTTTGCGCTGCGCTGGGCGCGCTTATCGGTGGGGCGCTTGTGGCGGTGACCCTCGAGAGCATGGCTTTGGGATTGCGCTCTCGATTGATCCGAGGCACGGGCGTGCTGCACCTGGCCGATGGAGCCGGCGGGGCGGCGCTGGTTGCTTCTGTGGCGCTGGGCGTTGTCTGGGTCTTTGGCGCTGTCGCTCTGCATGCGCCCGGGACCGCGCAGCTGCGAGCCGATGTGCAGCGCTCGGTGATTCTGCGCAGCCTCAATGAAGTGCTGCCGCCTTCGGGCGCGATTCTGCATGCGCTCGACCGGGTCGATCCGGCGCCGTCGATCATCGGGCCGGCGAGCCCAGTAGCGGCGCCCGACCCGGCGATCGTCTCCGACCCCGACGTGGTCGATGCCGGTGGCTCGGTGGTTCGCGTGCTTGGGACCGCCTGCGGTCTCGGCGTCGAGGGCTCGGGCTGGATCGCCGGCCCCGGGCTGGTCGTCACCAACGCCCACGTCGTCGCCGGCGAGGACGACACCACTGTGACGAGTCCGGAAGGCGCCTCGCTCGATGCGACCCCGGTCTACTACGACCCCGAAAACGATCTCGCGCTGTTGCAGGTCGATGCCGAATTGCCCGCGCTTTCGCTCGCTTCCGAACCGACCTCCGGCGCCTCTGCGGCGGTACTCGGTTACCCGGAGAACGGTCCCTACGCCGAGGCCCCGGCCCGACTGGGGGAGACCCGCGACACGATCAGCGAGGACTCCTACGGCCAGGGCCCGATTCGCCGCCCGATCGCGTCCCTTCGCGGCAGCGTCCGCAGCGGCAACTCCGGCGGCCCTTTGGTGGACAGCCGAGGCCGAGTCCTCGGCACGGTCTTCGCAGCAACCACAACTGGCACTCCGGGCGGCTTCGCAGTTCCCAATGAAGCGGTGGAAGCCGCCTTGCGGAGATCGGCTTCCCCAGTAGACACAGGCCCCTGCACGAGCTGACACCAGAACCCACTACTTACGTTCAGTAAGCTGATTATTGCTGCATGGAGGCTGGGCCCGCGAGCCAAGATCAAGCCGTCACTGGCGTCTGCCCGCTCTTTCACGCGGCGATCGAGCTGATCGGCAAGCGCTGGACCGGGGCGATCGTCTGCGCGCTGACCGAGGGCCCGCTGCGTTTTGGCGAGCTTGCCCGGGCGGTGCCGGGGCTCTCCGACCGCCTGCTCTCGCAGCGCTTGCGGGAGCTGGAGGAGGAGGGACTGGTCGAGCGGGAGGTCGAGGCCGGCACACCGGTGCGCGTCACCTACTCGCTGACCGAAAAGGGCGCCGAGCTGCGCCCGGCGATCAGCGAGCTGAAGCAGTGGGCGAAACGCTGGCACAAGGCTGGCTGACGGCCTGGGTAGCCTCACCCCGTGGAGGAAGAGGCGATATCGGCGGCTGGTTCGGCGCCCCGGCCCGGTCCGGACCTACCTGGTCCCTTCGCGGTTGGCCGCTACGCGCGCAAGCTGCAAGAGGAGATGCGGCGACGGGCGCGGGTGCTGCTCGTCGGCGAGGTGACCGGTGTAGGGCATAGCAAGGTCCAGGCTTACTTCGAGCTGCGCGACGGCGAGGGTGCCGTGCCTTGCGCGATCTGGCTCGACGACCTCGAGAAGGCGGGATTGCCGAGCGGCGCACTGCGCGATGGCGCCGAAGTGGTGATCGCCGGCGGGCCCGACTACTACCCGGGCGGTGGCCAGGCCTCGCCCAGCTTCTCCTTCCGCGCCACCCATGTGCGCCTCGCTGGCGAGGGGGATCTGCTGGCGCGGCTGGAGGCGCTGCGCAAGCAGCTCCAGGCCGAGGGCCTGTTCGAGCTGCAGAAGCAGCTGGCGCGGCCGCTGCTGCCGAAGGCGATCGGGGTCGTCACGGCCGAGTCCGGCGCCGCCCGCCGCGACCTGCTGGCCGGATTCGAGCGGCGCGGCTGGCGCGGCACGGTCGTCTGGGCCTTCGCCCCCGTGCAGGACCGCCACGCGGCGCCGCGGATCGCCGCGGCGATCCAGGACCTCGCTGCGCAGCCGCAGGTCGAGGCGATCGTCGTCACCCGTGGCGGCGGCAGCCTGGCCGACCTCTGGGCCTTCTGCGACGAGACCCTCTGCCGCACGGTGGCGATGCTGCGCGTGCCGGTGATCAGCGCCGTCGGCCACGAGCGCGACTCGACCCTGATCGACGATGTCGCTGCGGTCGCTTGCTCGACCCCGACCCACGCCGCCGAGGCTGCGGTGCGACTCGACTGCGTCGCGGCCCGTGGCGAGCTTGAGCGCAGCCTCGCTTCGTTGCGCCGGGCGGCGGAGAGCGGTGTGCGCAGTCGTACGCCCCACCTGGTTGCGCTGGCCCGCGGCCCGGCACGGGCGTTGCGGCGCGAGCGGCTCGCTCTGAACCAGAAGACGCGGGAGATTCGCGCCGCCTCCGAACGCGGCATCGCCGAGCGCCTCGGCTTCCAGCGCCGGCTCGCCACCGTCGTTCTCGAGCGGGCGCGCCAGCGAGCTGCCGGAGCCGAAATGGAGCGCAGGCGCACTGCGTTGCACCGGGTGGAGGTCGCGCTCCGCGCCCACGAGCCCGAGCGCACGCTTGAGCGGGGCTATGCCCTGGTCGAGGATAGGGCCGGTGAGCCGGTGGTCGACGCCGCCGCCGCGGTCGCCGCCGGGCGCATCAAACTGCGCTTCGCCGACGGCAGTGTCGGCGCCAAGATCGAGGAGCAGGATTGACGGACAAACCCGACAGCTACGAGGTCGCAGTCGAGCGCCTGGAGCAGATCATCGACCGTCTGGACTCCGGTCAGGCCGGCCTGCGCGAGACCCTCGATCTCTGCAGCGAGGGGCGTGATCTGGTCACCTACTGCAGCGCCGAGCTCGACGCCGTCGGCGAGGGTCTGAAGGAGCTCAAGCTCGACGAGCTGGCAACGAAACTCGCTTCCTCGGCCGAGCCCGGCGCAGCCTGATCAACTCGCTCTGACGCGGGCGATCTCCGCTTTGAGCCTTTGTCGGCCGGCAGCGAGATCGTCCGGGCCCCAGAGGGTGACCGCCGGCTCCCCGGGACGTTCGAGGAAGACGTAGGCGAGTTCGACCTCTTCGGACCCGCGGGCCTCGGCGACGGCGAGCGCGTAGATGATCTGCTGGATCTCGTAGCGAGCCGCGAGCTCGGCGGTCTCCGCCTCGTCGACCTTGTCGGTCTTGTAGTCGACGATCAACGGCGGCTTGCCTTCTTCCTCGACCAGCAGATCGATCGAGCCGCGCAGGACGGTGTCGGCGACTTCGATCAGCAGCGGCACCTCGGCGCGGCTGCGCGCCGAGTCTCGAATTCGCTCGGCGAAGAAGCTCGAGTCGAGCCAGGCCTGGAAGGGGGCGAGCAGCGCCTCCTCGGCGAGGCTAGAGCCGGCGTCTACCTCCGCTGACATCGCTATCCGCCGGACCAGCTCCGGGCTCGGCACTTGCCACTCGTTTGCCTGGCTCCACTCGAGCAGCGCGTGGACCGCCCTGCCCCGCACCGCACCGCTGTCGCCCTCCGTGCGCTCGTCGTCGTCCTGAGCGCGGAGAGCGCGGTCGCTGTCGACAAGCCGTTGTTCGGGGCTCTCCCCGTGGGCTGAGATTGCGGTGTAGGAAAGCGCTCGCCTCGTCGCCCGACGGGGCCTTTGGGTAACCAGGGGCGCTGGGCCTTCGCCGTCGTCTCGTGCCCGGTCCGGCTCCTCGCGCAGCTCGGTCAGGCTCGCCGCTCGCTCGACCGAGGCGAGGTTTACGCGGACCGCGATCTCGGAGGGCTCGAACGCCGCCTCCAGTCCCGGCCTCGGTTCGGGGGCCGCGACGGCGACGTTCGAGTCGCACTCGCGGTCGATCTCGAGTCCGGCGACGATCCGCTCGATCACGGCCTTGCCGTGGCTGTCCCGAGAGGGAGGGGAGGGCCTGACCACGCCGCTCAGCAGCAGCCGCTCGCGCGCCCGCGTCGCCCCGACATGGAAGAGGCGAAGCTCCTCCTGGGCCTGGCGGCGCTGGGCGTCCTCGCTGAGCTCGCGCTGGGCGTAGAGGTCGACCGCGCGGGCGCCGAGCCGGCGCAGCTGCATCCCCACGCGTGGCGCCTCGAGCTCGCGGCCGAGGCTGAGCATCGGCCCGCGCGCGGCAGGGAGGAGGCCGCGGGAGAGGTGGGGGATCGCGACCACGTCGAACTCCAGCCCCTTGGCGCTGTGGATGGTCATGATCCGCACCCCGTCGTGACCCTCGACCGCGGTCGCCGCCTGCGCGTCGGCGTCGGCGTCGGCGCGGGCGGCGAGGAAGTCGAGCAGGCCGCGCAGGTCGCGCCCCTCGGCGGCCTCGAACTCGGCGGCGAGGCGCATCAGCTTGCGCACGTTGGCGAAGCGGCTCTCGCCGGCGCGGCGCGTCAGCACGGCGAGGTCGTAGCCGGTCGCGGTCACCGCGGCGTCGATCAGGCCGGCGAGCGAGAGCGAGGTGGCGCGGCGGCGCAGCTCGACGATCGTCTCGGCAAAAGTGCGCAGCAGCGAGAGCTCCGTCGCCGGGATCTGCGCGAGTCGCTCGGCATCGGCGCGCTCGTCCTCGCCCAGGCCCGCCGCCTGCTCCACGGTCGGCCAGATGTGGCGGCCCCGGCCCGCTGCGGCGCGCAGCAGCCAGAGCGTGTCGGGCGCGACTCCGCAGACGGGCGAGGCGAGAGTCCCCAACAGTGCCTGGTCGTCGAGCGGGTTGGCGATCGTCGCCAGCAGCGCGCAGACGTCGGCGACCTGCTGCTGTGACCAGTAGCCGCGGCCGCCGACGACGTAAGGGCGCAGGCCGGCCCGCTCCAGCGAGTCCTCGTGGGCATCGAGGCGGGTGAAGGCGCGCAGCAGCACGACCATCGCCCCGCGCTCGACGCCCCGGTCGGCCAGCTCGCGCAGCCGCGCGGCGAGGAAGCGGGCCTCGGCCAGCTGGTTGGTGGGCGTGCGGGCGTCGGTTGCCGGGTCCAGCTCGATCCCGTCCTCGTCCCAGCCCTCGCGGCCGGTGAGCAGGATCTCCACCGCCGGCCCTTCGCCGGCAGGCCCCGGGCCGGCCGGCGGGGCGCCGACTCGCAGCGGTGTGTAGTCCTCGAGCAGTCGCTCGCCGATCGCGTTGACGGCGCCGATCACCTCGGGGCGGGAGCGGAAGTTGCCGCTGAGGGGGATCGCCTCGCCGGTCGGGCTCGCTTCGATCGCCTCCCGTCGCTCGCGAAACACGTCGAGGTCGGCGTGCCTGAAGCCGTAGATCGACTGCAGCTCGTCGCCGACGACCATCAGCTGGGTCCCCGGCCCGCGCAGCGACTCGATCAGGCTCAGCTGCAGGCGGTTGGTGTCCTGGAACTCGTCGACCAGGAGATGGCTGAACCGGACCCGGTAGGCAGCCCCCGTCTCGGTCCGCTCGAGCAGTCGCGCCGCCAGCAGCTGCAGGTCCTCGAAGTCGATTCCGGCGCGCCTTCGCTTGGCGATGGCGAAGCGCTCGGAGAAGAGCCACAGGAGCTCGGCGACGTGACGGTAGGCGAGGCCACCCTCACCGGCCTCGGCGACGCGGCTCAGGGCCGCCTCGATCGCCTCCTTGTAGGCGGCGATCGGCTTTGCCTTGCTGGCGGTTCGCAGCGACGTCATCTCATCGAGGCTGGGAGAGCCCTCCGCTCGCTCGAGCAGAGCCAGCGCCCGCTCGACAAGCTCGTGGTTGGTGCTGCCTGGTTTCAGCTCGCCGACCGTCTCGGCGGCGACCGCCGCGGCGTGTCGCAGCGCCCCCTCGGCGTCTGGCTCGGGTGCCTCGGGAAGCCGCGGCTCGGCCTCGCCGCGGCTGCGCAGCTCGGCATGCACCCCGAGCACGATCCCTCTCAGCCCGCCGATGTCGAATGCGGCGACGGTGTCTTCGCGCTCCCGGTCGCCTCCGGCGAGGAAGGCTTCGAGCGCCTCGTCGAAGGCCTCGACCGCGGCCCGCTCGGCCTCTGGGGAGTTCAGCACCCGGAACCTCGGATCGATGCCGACCGCGACCGGATGGGCCGAGAGCAGCCGGTTGCAGAAGCCGTGGATCGTCATCACCCAGGCGCCGCCGAGCGTGGGCACCAGCTCCTTGGCGCGCTTGGACCCTGCCTCGGCCCGGCGTTCGATCTCGGCCCGGATCCGCTGGCGCAGCTCGGCCGCGGCCTTGTCGGTGAAGGTGAAGGCGAGGACCGCGCCCGGGGAGACGCCCTGCTCGCAGACCAGCCGGCAGTAGCGGTCCACCATGACCCCGGTCTTGCCGGTTCCGGCGCCGGCCTCGACCAGGACCTCGGCCGCCGTTGCCTCGATCGCCGCTCGCTGCTCCTCGGTCGGGGCTCGCTTGCTCACCGCTCCTCGTCCCCTTCGTCATTCAGCGGTTCGACCGGTGCGCGATCGCGGCGGCAGATCGGCGCGAAGTCGCAGAAGGGCGGGCAGACGCCGTGGTCGCGCAGGCCCGGGCGGGGGCCGGGGTCGCGGTCGATCTGCCCGTTGCGCATCCGCGCGACGATCGCGCCGGCCCGGCGCCGGGCGTCAGCGAGCAGCTCCTCGAACTCCTCCTCGCTGACCCTGTCGGTCTTCGAGAGCCGGTACCCGTCGAGGCCGGCCGCGGCGTCCTCGAGCACGATCCCCCTAGGCCGGCGCTCCGAGGTGGCGCGCAGCGGGTGGTAGAGCCCGCCGACGATCTCCGTCCCCCAGAGCTCGGCGACGGCGATCAAGTAGAGCTGCAGCTGCAGCTTCGCCTCCTCCTCGAGCTTTTCCCTGGCGGAGACCCTGCTCGAGAGCTTGTAGTCGAGGACGAGGGCGCGACCGTCGGGCGCCCGGTCGACGCGGTCGATCGCCCCGTGCAGTCGCCAGCCGTCGAGCTCGAGGACCGGCCGCCCGGCCTCGTCGGACTCGGAGAATTTCTCCTCCAGCAGCCACGGCTCGAAACCGCCCGTCTCCCGGCGCGATTCCTCGGCGAGAAAGCGGGCGAGCAGTCCCTTGATCCGGGTCAGCATCGCCCGCTCGGCCGGGTGCTCACCGAGTTCCTCCCTCGCCGCGATCTCGTCGACCAGCTCCTGGCCGCGAGCGATCCAGGCCCCCAGGGAGCCGGTCCGGGGGAGCGCGTCGCCCTCCGGTCGCTCCTTATAAAGGCCGTAGAGGGCGGCGTGCATGATGCTGCCCTGGACCAGCGGATCCGGCGGTGGGTCGAGCGGTTGGGGCGAGAGCTCGTGCGAGACGAACCAGCGGTAGGAGCAGACGTCGAAGCCCTCCAGGGTGGTGCCGCCGTAGGCGTGGACGTCGCTGAGCGCCGCGATCACGGAGGGGTTCGAGATCGGTCCCGGCGCGCGCGTGGCGGCCTCGCTGTCGAGGGCGGTCGCCAGGCGCGCCCTGATTCGGTCGGCGGTCGGGCCTTCGGTGCCGGCGGCCGCGAGCAGCCGGTCCGGGTCGGCGCTCGGACCGCGGGCGGCGATCGTCCGGGCCAGCTCGGTCTCCGACGGCGCCTCGCCGAGGCGGTGGACGACCTCGGCGAGGCTGCGACCGCGGATCTCGCCCTCGGCCGGCTCCAGTAGCTGCCTGACGTCGCTGAGGAAGGGGGAGGACGCCTCGGCCGCGCCGTTCTCGTCGCTGTCGCGGTAGGAGAGAAAGAGGCGCCGTTTCGGCAGCGCCAGGCAGGCGTGGAAGAGGTAGCGCTCCTCGGCCTCGTCGGCGTGGCGCGGCTGCAGGCCCAGCGACTCGCGCTGGCGCTCGGAGAGGAACGGGTCGGAGTGCCCAGCGCCGCGCGGGAACTCCCCATCCTGCAGGGAGGCGACGAAGACGTTGTCAAAGCGCGCCGCCCGCACCCGGCGCGGGTCGGCGATCCTGATCCGGTCCTCGACCGGCCCGCTCCAGACCCGCACCGCGATGCCGGCCACCGCCTGGGCGATCGATTCGGGCAGCGGCGCCAGGCCGTCGAGCTCGGCCCGCTCGGCCATCGCGGTCGCGATCGCCGCCGCCGCGCGCGCCTCCAGCTCCGAGCCCACGCGGGCGCCCATCGCCGCGGCGAGCTTGCCGACCGCAGTCGCCAGCTCGGCGGGGCGCCCCGCCGCTTCGCGGATCCGGGCGACGTCGGCGGGCGGCTCGCCGCGCTCCTCATCCCAGAGCCGCAGCGCCTCCGCCGCGGTCTGGACGCGATTGCGGCGGAGCTTGCGCTCGAACCAGTCGACCCGTCCGGGCGAGGCGCCCGAGGGGCCACGCAGGTAGCGCAGCAGGTCGCTCGCCCGGGCGGTTCCCAGCATCGCCTCCAGCAGCGCCGTCAGGGAGCCTCCGACCGAGGTCCTCGCCACCGGGATCTCGGCCTCGAGCGCGGTCGCGATGCCGTAGGACTCGAGGACCGAGGCGATCAGCGGGCCGCGCCGCGCCGGGTCGCGGACGACGATCGCGATCTGCTCCGGATCGGTTCCGGCGGCGAGCAGGCGCGCCACCTCGACCGCGATCGCCTCGGCCTCGCCGCGCTCCCCAGCGGAGCGCAGGAAGACGAGGCTCTCGTCGGGCGGGCTTTGCGCCGGCTCGGTCGCGCCGAAACCCCGCTCGAGCTCGAAGAGGAGCGGCGAGTCGGTGTTGGCGGGATCGGCCGCGGTTTCCTCGCTCGAGTCGATTCCGATCTCCTCGAGCGAGGCGAGCAGCGGAGCGTTGCGGCTCGCGAGCGCCGTGTGACCCCGCTCGAAGGGAAGCGCCACGGTCACCTCCGCGACCGCGGCAAGGGCGCGGATCAGGTCGAGCTGGTTGCGGGTCAGGTCGTCGAGGCCATAGAGGAAGACCGGTCGCCGCCAGAACCCGGTCCCCGCCCTCAGTAGGGCGATCGCCTCGCGGGCGATGCCGTGTGGGTCGACCGTCCCGAGCCGATCGCGCACCCCGGCGTAGGCGGCAAAGAGGGTCGCGATATCGCCGAGGTAGGCAGAGCCCTCGAGGGTTCCGGCCGCCGCTTCGACGTCCGCCGGCTCCAGCCCCGCGCCCTGGAGCTCGTCGAGCAGCCGCTCGAGTGCCAGCGGGAAGCCCGGATGCAGGACGGAGCCACGCAGCGGACCCATCTCCGCTCGACTCTCGACCGCCGCCGCCGCGACGGCGCCGAGGCGCTGCGCCGGGGTGAGGACGGTGCCGGGAGGCGCACCGCCCGCGGTCGCCACGGTCCCGAAGAGACCGCCGAAAGTCATCACGTCCGCGCCGAGGATCGCGCCGCCCGCGCAAAGCTCCCGCTCGAAGGCGTAGACGTCGTCGAGCGTGGGAACGACGAGGACCGGATCGCGGTCCAGCACGGCGATCAGCCCGCGCCTGATTCGGCCCGCGCGGCCTGAATTGGGAGGTCCGTGGATCAGCTTCAGCGACACGCCTCCACCTTATGTCTGCTCCCGGCGCGTCCCGGCCGCAAACTGCGGCATCGTTCCCCGGTTTTGGCGTCTACCGCCCCCTCTAAATTGCACCGCAGATGGCTCTCTGCTTCGTAGACCCCGCCGATGCGATCCGCGCGATCTCGGACTCGATCGGCCGTGAGGCCCGCCGCCAGCTGCTCGGCGAGGCGGTCCGCTCCTGGGTCGACGAGATTCCCGATCAGGAGCTGGAGACCCACTACGCCAAGGCGCTCTCCGAGCTCGACGAGCACGATCTCTCGATGCTCGCCGCCTGGCACGGCTCCCTTGAGGTCGGCCACCCGGTCCCCAACCGCGACTTCCTGATGGGCGCCTTCGGCTCCCTCGGCGAGAACCGCCGCGAGGCGATGAAGCTCGCTGCCGGCTTCCGCGGCGAGGAGGCGGTCGACGCCGGAGTCACCGAGGAGGACGCTCTGGAGCTCGTCCTCGGCCTGCTCTCCCCGGCCCGCCAGATGGAGCTCGCCCTCGAGGCCGTAGAGCTCTACATCTGGGACCGCGCCGGCTCCGATAACTAGTCGGCCGGGTCGAGCACTCGGCTCCGACCTCACGCTTCGGCGTAGTTCGGCGTTTAACTGAGGATGGACCGTCGAGACATCGCCTTTGACTCTGGCCCGGACTCTTGCGCCGCCTGGCTCTATCCGGCTGACGGCGGGGCGGGGGTGACACCGGTCGTCGTCATGGCTCATGGCCTCTCGGGGACCCGGCGGGACCGGCTTGGAGCATTTGCCGAGCGCTTTGCGGCTGCCGGGTTCGCGGCGCTTGTGTTTGACCATCGCGGATTCGGCGATAGCGGCGGCGAGCCCGATCTCTTCGATCCGAAGCGGCAGCTCGAGGATTGGCGTGCGGCGATCTCGTTCGCGCGCTCGCTGCCAGGGATCGATGCGAGCAGGGTGGCCACGTTTGGTTCCTCGATGGGAGGGGGCAACGCCCTCGCCGCCGCTGCGGGAGATCTTGGCGTCGCGGCCGCCATCAGCCAGGTCCCCTTCCTCGACATCGTCCGTCAGGCGTACCGCGCTTCGCCGCTCGTCACCGCCAGGATGCTCAGTGCCGCTGCCCGAGGAGCGCACCTGCCCGCGGTCGGCAAACCGAACCAGCCGGCGCTGATCAACGCGCCCGGTGGGGAGGAGGGCTGGCGCCGCGTCGTCTCGATCGGCGAGGACTCGCGCTGGCGCAACCGCGTCTCCTCGCGCTGGCTGCTCGGCGCTCCCTACCGTCCCGCCAAGTACGCCGCCAAGCTCCACTGTCCCTGGCTCGTCTGCGTCGGCGAGGCGGACCGCGTCGCCAAGCCCGGTCCCGCGATCTCGGCCGCAAAGCGCGCGCCGAAGGGCGAGCTACGCACCTATCCCGACGTCGACCACTTCGACATCTACGACGGCCTGGCGCACGAGGCGGTCGTCGCCGACCAGCTCGAGTTCTTGCGCCGGCACCTGCTCTAAGCGAGCGCGGCGCGGATCTCCGGGATCGCCTGCTCGTTGTCCTGGAAGTGGACCGCCTGCAGGCCGGCCTTGCGGGCGCCTTCGATGTTGACCAGGACGTCGTCGATGAAGAGGCAGGTCTCGGCGGGCTGCTCGATCCGCTCCAGGGTTAGCTCGTAGATCCGCGATTCGGGCTTGCGGCAGCCGACGAAGCCGGAGTCGACGACGGTCTCGAAGATCTCGTCGACCGGCAGCATCGCCCGCCAGAGCGGCTCCCACTCGCGCACATTGTTGGTCAGCATCGCCATCCGGTAGCCCTCGTCCTTGAGCGCCCGCATCAGGTCGATCATCGCCGGGTTGGGTTCCAGCGCCTCGAAGTAGATCTCTTTGAAGCGGTGCATCTCGGGCCGGTGGCCGAGCAGCGGCTCGAGGTGATCGGTGAGCCCTTCGAGGAAGGCGACCTCGGTGATCTCGCCGCGCTCCATTTCGAAGAGCGGGTTGTCCCCGTTGGCCTCGGTTGCGGCCTGCATCGCCTTGCCCAGCGTTTCGGTCGAGATCCCGGTCTGATCCTGAAAGGCCATGAAGGATTCGACCAGCGGCGTGGTAAGCACGCCGCCGAAGTCGCAGACGATCGCCTCGACCCTGGCCTCAGCCATCGTCGCGCACGATCTCGTAGTGACCGAGTCCCTCGCGGCCCTCGAGCGACCAGCGGAAGAAGGCGATCTCGGCCCGCAGACCCTCGCGGTGCACCGGGCTGGCGCTGATCAGCGTCCCGGCTCCGCGCAGCGGCTGACCCACGTCGCCGTCGACCCAGAGCTCGAGCGTCGCCCGGCGCTGCACGTCGTCGGGTCCGTACTCGGTCGAGAGCAGCGTCTCGGTCACCTCGGCCGGTGCCCCGTCGGGCCCGCAGAGCACCGCGGCGACGACCTCTTCGCCATGACCCTCGGCCTTGGGCGGCCTGATGGCGCTCAGCGCCAGCAGTCCGCCGTCGGAGAAGGCGATCCCGATCGACCGCCGCACGATTCGGCTTTCCTCGCTCATCGACCGGCAGCCTATGGCGAGAAATGAAGTCGTGCGGCGTGAGCGGTCTAGTCTTCCTGCGCCGGCAATGAGCCCCTTCATCATCCGAGACGCCGACCCCGAGCGAGACGCCGCCGGCTGCGCGGCGATCTATGCGCCCCATGTCGAGGCAAGCGCCACCTCCTTCGAGGAGCGCGCACCGAGCGCGGAGGAGATGGCCGGCCGCATCGAGCGGACCTCGGCGACGCACCCATGGCTTGTTGCCAAGCGCGCCGGAGAGCTGCTGGGCTATGCCTACGCCTGCGCGCACCGGGGGCGGCCGGCCTATCGCTGGGCCGCCGATGTGTCGGTCTACGTCGCGGACTCGCACCATCGCCGGGGCATTGGACGGGCCCTCTACGGAGAGCTGATCGAGCGCCTGCACCTGCAGCGCTTCCGGGTTGCTTGCGCCGGCATCACGCTCCCCAACGAGGCGAGCGTCCAACTGCACGAGCAGCTTGGGTTTGAACCCGTCGGCACCTACCGCGGGATCGGCTGGAAGGCCGGCGCCTGGCGGGATGTCGGCTGGTGGCAGCTGGATCTGGCTCCGGGCAGCGACGAGCCGCCCGCGGAGCCATTGGAACCCGGTGCGACGTAGCGCCCGGCTACCATTGGCGAATGCCCGACAACGAGACAGCAGTCCTGACCGAAGACGATGTGATCGAGGCGCTCGAGGAGGTCATCGATCCCGAGCTGGGACTCGACTTCGTCTCCCTCGGCCTGGTCTACGACGTGGAGATCGAGAAGGAGGAGGTCTTCGTCACCTTCACCCTCACGACCCCCGCCTGCCCGATCGGCCCCCAGGTCTCCGAGCAGATGAAGGAGTTCGTAGGCGACCTCCCCGGCGTCTCCGCCGTCCACCCAAAGATGGTCTTCGACCCCCCCTGGTCACCAGAGATGATGACCGAGGACGCCAAGTTCGCACTCGGCTTCTAGGCACGGTTTGCGGGGTCATAGGGGGTCAGTTTTGTCCCCATGCCGTCCCCACGGGACGATCCAAGTACCTGTGTGCGAACGGGCAAGCGGCTAGTCGTAGGACGGAATCACAGCCCGTGCCGGGCGCTCGGAAGCGCGCTAACTGACAGGTTCGAGACGAAGGCCGGTCTCCGCCCCAGCTGCGTTATGGAGCCGGAACACTGCGTCCCCCTCTATGCCTCCCGTGGTTGCCCGAACCGTGACGAGATATCTCTCGTCGGGAAGAGCCAGGTCGGGATTGCGCCATCCCTCATAGGCATAGGACTCGCCCGTAAATCCGAACGCCTGCTGCTCCCCCTGGTACTTGATCGCGATGGGAACCGGCTCACCTTCGGAGTCTGCTGAGATATCAAGACGCGCTGACTGCGGCACCTTCGTGGGATCAAATTGCCACTGGACATCGGGGATGCCAGCGGCCGGGTCGATCATCGCGTAGTCGATGGATACCTTTGGTGGGAAGGCAACCTGCGAGATTGGCTCAGGCCCTGCACTCCATCGTCCAGGCATCGACATCTCGCGACCGTCGCTCTCGCTCTTGAAGCGAACGTCCACGCGACACGAAGTAGCGGGATTCCGAAGCAGGCACCGGCTGCGCCAGCCACGTAGTGGCTCGTTTGCGACTTTGACATGGACGATGCGCCAGGGCGGCTCAGAGTCGCGCTGATTCGCATCATCGCCGCGTTCGATTCGCAACTGTGGTCGCCGCGACCACTCAACAAGCAGGGGGACCCCAAGCGCTATCCCGATCCCTGCTAGGCCCAAGATGATGCCAATCACTCAGCGAGCCTACCCTGCCTGATTAGTCTCTAGGTTAGGTGGCGGGGGCAGGGCAGCCAGACTTCCTGCCCAGGCTCGTTCTCCGACGGCGGTGTGGGATAGCCGCCGGGGAAGCTCCATGTCAGCTTCCGGCGCGGCGGCACCGATAAGCGCGAAGCAGTCTTCGAGGAGGGCCTAGTTCGCCCTCGGTTCAGGGTTCGGTCGTGACGTTCGTGCCGCCCGCGGCGTCCGTCACTGAGCCGACCGTTCCCGTTTCCGTCGTGCCTTTGGCTTTTGCTTTTTCTTCCTTTTTCCTTTCTTTTTCTTCTTCTTTTTTGTTTTCCGTCGGTTCGCATTTGACCGGCGGCGATTCGGCCGACGTGTTGTTTTCGTCCGAGGCCTCTTCGATTTCGTTTGGCGGATCTACTTCCGCGCTGATCAGGCCGCTTTCGCATCTGAGTTCGAACGGCTCGGCCTTGGTGCTTTCGCCTTCGAGTCCTTCTTCGAAGGGAACCGTGACCGTGACCGTGTTCTCGCCTTCGGCTTTGAGGATCACGCTGACCTCGAAAGGCTCGGCGCCGGTCGGGGAGAGGTCGGATCGACCTGCCCCTGTCGCCACCAGGGCGATCGAAACGGGGGCGCGTGGTCCGAGAGGCCGATACCCGCACCGGCGGCGACCATCGTCAGGGCCACGGCGGGGAGGGCTGTCGCTCGCGGGTCGAGTATGACCGCTTACGTTACCTCACCAATCAGGATTTTTGAACCTTCAAAACCGACCGTCTGTAATGACGAGAGAGGGCTCGCTCAACCCGGCAGGCGCGGATCGTCGGTGTCGATCTCCTCGGCCGTGGCGTCGTAGTCGTAGCCGCGACCGGGGCGCCCGTTAGCGGCCGCGCCCCCCATGCCACCGACGCCGGCGACCATGAAGCGGCGGCCCATGTAGCCGCGCAAGAGGCGCCTGACGAGCGCCCTGGTCGGTGGGATCAGGAAGATCGCGCCGAGGATGTCGGTGACGAAGCCCGGCGTCAGCAGCAGGGTGCCGCCGACCGCGATCAGCAGGCCGTCGGCGACCTCGCGGCCGGGGAAGCGGCGTTCGGCCAGGGCGGCGTTGAAACGGCGCCAGGCGCCGCGGCCCTGGTGGCGCAGCAGCAGCGAGCCGAGCACGGCGTCGGCGAGCAGCAGGGCGATAGTCGGCCAGACCCCGATCAGCGAGCCGATCTGGATGATCACGTAGAGCTCGACGATCGGGACGACGATGAAGAGGGCGACGAGGATGGCCATGGATAGAGCCTAGCCAGCCGGCTCAGTGATCCTTCGGAACTGCATCAAATTTCCGGTCCAGCAGGCCTGGAATTTGATGCAGTTGGGGGCTGCTCAGGCGGGAGCAGCCGCGGCCGCCGCCTCCTCGAGCTCCTCGAGCGACCGGTTGAGGCCAGCCGCGAAGTCTTCGACGTCCTCCATCGAGTCGTAGTCGGCCAGCAGGCCGAAGCCGAGGCGGCCGTTGTAGCTCATGATCGCCACCGCCATCGTGTGGTTCTGCGGCAGGAAGGCGACCGGGAAGACCTCCTGCAGTTCGCGGCCGAGGACGTAAAGCGGCAACTGCGGCCCCGGCACGTTGGTGACGATTAGGTTGAAGAGGCGGGTCGAGAAGTTGACCCGGGAGGCCTGCGCCAGCAGCGTCGGCGGGGCGAAATCGTTGAAGCGGGAGATCACTTCGGCACCGAGCGCCTGCTTGGAGCGCTTCAGCCCCTCCATCTCCTCGGTCACCACCCGCAGCCGCCGCACCGGGTCCTCGACGTAGACCGGCAGCGGCCCGCGCATCGCCGCGATCCGGTTGCCGAGGTTGCCGCGCTCGTCCTCGGTGCGGATCGAGACCGGCACCAGCGCCCGCAGCTCGAGTCCCTCGGTGCGGATCCCCCGACCGTGCAGCCACTCCCGCAGCGCCCCGGTCACGACCGCCAGCACGACGTCGTTGACGGTGCCGCCCAGCGAGTCCTTGATCCGCTTGAAGGTCGCCAGCTCCGAGCGCGCCCAGGTAAAGCGCCGGTGTGGCCCGATCGGTTGGTTCAGCGGCACGTCTGGGGCCGGATCGGCGAAGGCGCCAAGCACCTCGCCCAGGCCCTCCAGTGCCTCTCCAACGCGTTTTGCCGCGGCCTCGGGATGGCGCACGACCTCGACCGCGCGCTCGACCAGCTTTACCGGTGCCGCCGCCGCGTCGACTGCCCCCCGAGCCACCAGCTGCGCTGTGCTCGGCTCCGGTGCCGGCACCCAGCCATCCTCGCTCGTCGCTGGCGCCGGCACCGGCTCGAAGTCGAACAGCACGGTGCCGATGTCGACGCCGGAGATGCCGTCGACCATCGCGTGGTGGGTCTTGGTCAGCAGGGCGAAGCGGTCCTGCTCGAGGCCCTGCACCAGCCACAGCTCCCAGAGCGGCTTGCTGCGGTCGAGCTGCTGTGAGAAAACGCGAGCCGCGAGCCGCTTCAGCTGCTGCTCGCCGCCCGGCTCCGGCAGCGCTGTATGGCGGATGTGGTAGGTCAGGTTGAAGTTGACGTCATCGGCCCAGAGCGGCCGCCCGGCCTCCAGCGGCGGCACGACCAGGCGCTGGCGGAAGCGCGGAACCTGGCTCAGCCGGCCGCGCACGTGCTCGACCAGATCGACGTATTTGGGCGGCGGCCCCTCGAAGATCAGGATCGCGCCGACGTGCATGTGGCTGTTCGAGGTCTCGTTGGTCAGGAACGAGGCGTCGACTGCGGTCAGCCGGTCGAGGTGGTGTCCTTGCGTCGCCATCCCCCAAGGCTAGCCACGGCCGCAAGTCGGGGCCACTCCGCCCAGTCGTCCGCAAGCTCCTCACCGCTACCCTGCATGGTCATGACTCCCCTCGCCACGGCTGCCCCGAAGCGGGTTCTGCTCGCCGCCCCGCGCGGCTACTGCGCCGGCGTCGACCGCGCCGTGCAGACGGTCGAGCGCGCACTCGAGCTCTACGGCGCCCCCGTCTACGTGCGCAAGGAGATCGTCCACAACAAGCATGTGGTCGAGGAGCTCTCCAAGCGCGGCGCGATCTTCGTCGAGCAGGAGACCGAGGTGCCGGAGGGCGAGATGGTCGTCTTCTCCGCCCACGGCGTCGCCCCAGCGGTCCACGACAACGCCGCCGCCCGCCGCCTTCGCACGATCGACGCCACCTGCCCGCTGGTGACCAAGGTCCACGTCTCCGCCCGCCGCTTTGCCGCCGAGGGCTACACGATCGTGATGATCGGCCACGAGGGTCACGAGGAGGTCGAAGGCACGACCGGCGAGGCGCCCAACTCGATCGTCCTGATCGAAACCGCCGCCGAGGTCGAGGCGCTCGAGGTTCCCGACCCCGAGCGGGTCGCCTTCATCACCCAGACGACCCTCTCCGTCGACGAGACGGCGGAGGTGATCGCCGCCCTGCGCGCCAAGTTCCCCTCGATCGTCAGCTCCAAGTCAGACGACATCTGTTACGCCACGACCAACCGCCAGATCGCGGTCAAGCAGCTCGCCGGCGAGTGCGAGCTGGTCCTCGTGATCGGCTCGACCAACTCCTCCAACTCCAACCGCCTGGTCGAGGTCGCCCGCGAACACGGTGCCACCTCGCACCTGATCGACAATCACAGCGAAGTCGAGGAGCAGTGGCTGGAGGGAGTCGAGACGGTCGGCATCACTTCGGGCGCCAGCGCTCCCGAGGGGCTGGTCGAGAGCCTGGTCGAGCTCTTTCGTGGGCGGGGCGCTGAGGAGGTTTCCGAGTTGCGCACTGTTCATGAGGACGTGCGGTTCATGTTGCCGAAGGAGATTCGGGAAGCGTCTGCTGCTGCGGCGGCGACCTCGGCGTAGGGGAGATGGGGACCTCTCCGCCGAACAAATGACGGCCTAATTAGGCCGTCATTTTGAGTATCCGTCCGTCGGAGAGGTCCCCATCTCCCTTTTACGGGATGGTGGCGGCGAAGCTGACGGACCAGATGCGCAGGGCCTCCGAGGGCTCCAGCTTGAGTTGGTGAGCTTGGTGACTTCCGTGGTCGGCGAGCTTGTATAGGCCCGTTTTGTCGATTTGAAGCTGCTGAGGGTCGTTGCCGTCGAGGGTGACGGCGAGCGTTCCCTGTCCCTCGACAGTTGCGTAGGCGGCGCCGGCTTCGTAGTCGACTTCAAGCTCATCGCCGGTCCATGGTTGCTCCCAGGAACCGCCGGGGAATAGCTCCTCGGTGGGTGGCATCACCAGCGCGCCGGGCGCGTCGCTCGGGCGCAGCGGCTCCATCGGCTCGGGTAGCGACTGCAGTGCGTCGAGCTCGCGCAGCTCCGCTTGGATCGCTTCCTCGGTGGCCCGATATTCGCCCTCGCCGAAGTGGAACCAGCTCAGCGCCCCACCCAGGGTCCAGAGGAAGAGGCTGGGCCAGCCCTCGCAGCCGTAGGCGTGCCAGAGGTCGCGCTCGGCGTCGATCGCGACCGGGAACTCGACCCCGAGCTCGCGCAAGCCGGCGGCGACGTTGACCGGGTCGGCGCCGAAGGGGAAGCGCGGCGCCTGCACGCCGATCGTCCTCAGTCCGGCCTCGCGGTAGCGGCGGTCCCACTCGATCAGGTAGGGCAGCGTCCGCACGCTGTTCAGCTGCGCGTAGTCGAAGAAGTGGACCAGGACCGGTCCGGTTGCCGTCAGCACCGGCATCGATGGCGGCTCCTCGCCGATCCAGGCGAGGCCCGCCGGCAGGTCGGGGGCGGCGATGTTGTCCCGCTCCGGACGCATCCGGCGCAACGTTATTCGCTGGGCCAGCGGCCGGCTTTCCGATAGATTTTCAGAGCAATGTTTGAGATCGCACTGGCGCTAGTACCGCTGCTGCTGCTCGTCGGTTCGCTGCTCCTGGGCCACTACCCGGGCTTCGGAGCGATCGTCAGGCTCGCGGACCTGATCTCCCCGCGGCGCCACTCGCGCGCCAACAAGCGCCAGCGCCGCCCCCGTGCTCCTCGCTCCCATGCGGCCAGCGGCGGACTCCTGATCGCTTTCGGCCACGCTCAGCGCCCGCCGCCGCTCGCTCTCTAGATCAGCAAGGGAACCCTTCGGCCACAAGGCCGCGAATCTAAGGAGCGAAAATGAGTTCGAAAACCACACGCCTGGTCGGTGGCCTCGCGGTCATCGCCATCGCGATCGTCCTGCTCGTCGTGCTGAAAAAAGGCGACGGCAGCAGCGATCCCACCAATGCCAGCGGCAAGGTCCCGACGATCGTGATCAAGCACGGCAAACCGGTCGGCGGGATCAGGGACCTGACCTACAACAAGGGTGAACAGATCCACTTCGTCGTCGACTCCGACGTCAGCGACGAGGTCCACATGCACGGCTACGACATCATGAAGGACGTCAAGGCCGGCGGCTCGGTCAGCTTCGACTTCCCCGCTTCGATCGAAGGCGTCTTCGAGGCGGAGCTGGAGGGTCGCAAGGAGCAGATCATCGAACTCACAGTGAACCCGTGAGCTTCGTACTGCCGGTGGCCCACGCGCTGGTCGCGCGCAAGGACCTGCCGATTCCGGCCTGGCTCTTCGCCTGGGGGGCGTCGATCGTCCTGATCGTCTCCTTCTTCGCGCTCTCCTCCGCCTGGCGCAAACCGAAGTTCGAGGGGGAACGATGGCGCCCGGTCGGCGCCGGGTTCTCGCGGGCGCTGCTGAGCGAGCCGGTGCAGCTCCTCTGCGGCGCGGCCGGGGTCTTCCTGCTCGGCTTCTCGATCTACGCCGGGCTGCGCGGCACCGAAGCGCCCGATCGCAATTTCGCCCTCACCTTCATCTACGTCACCGCTTGGCTCGGTTTCCCGCTCTTCAGCGTGATCTTCGGTGACGTCTTCCGTCCGTTCAACCCGTGGCGAGCGGTCGGGCGGACGATCGGCGGCGCGTTCTCCTCGATCGCCGGCCAGCGTCCGGCCCATCTCAAATACCCCGAGAAGCTGGGGCGGTGGCCGGCGGCGATCGGGCTGCTCGCAGTTGTCTGGCTGGAGGTCATCTACGGCTCCAGCGGCGGCGTCGCGGTCGGGCTGGCGCCCTACTCGCTGGGCATGGCCGCGCTTCTCTACAGCGTCTACACGTTGGCGATGATGGCGCTCTTCGGGGTTGAGAAGTGGTGTCGGACGGGGGAGATCTTCTCGGTCTACTTCGGCATGTTCTCCCAGCTGGGCAGCTTCGGGGTGAAGGACGGGCGGCTCGGTAGGCGCCTGCCGCTCTCGGCGGCGACGCACTGGGCAACGGTGCCGGGATCGACCGCCGTGGCGATCGCCTCGATCGCCTCGACCAGCTTCGACGGCGCCCAGGAGGGCGCCTTCAAGAGCGGCATCAAGCACACCTTCGAATGGCTGGTCGAAGCCGGCCTCGGCCTGGCCACCTCGTTGCGGGTCACCGACACGATCTTCATGCTGCTCTGCTTCGCTGGGGTCGGCCTCGTCTACCTGCTCGGGGTGCGGGGGATGGCAACGGTACGCGGCGCGCCACCGCTGAAGAAACTGCGCACCGGTTTCGCCCACACCCTGATCCCGATCGCCTTCGCCTACCTCGTCGCGCACTACTTCAGCCTCTTCGTCTTTCAGGAGCAGGCGCAGTTCACCTACCTGCTCTCCGACCCGTTGGGGACGGCGACGACCGACCTCTTCGGCACCGCGTCGAGTGGGATCGATTTCAAGCTGCTCAGCGCCAACGCGATTTGGTACGTACAGGTGGGGGCGCTGGTAATCGGGCACGTGGTCGGCCTCACGCTCGCCCACGATCGCGCTACCGCTTACTGGGGCGACTACCGCCAGGCCGCCCGCTCCCAGTACTGGATGCTGGCGGTGATGGTGGCCTTCACCTGTTTCGGGCTCTACCTGCTCTCGGTTGCCAATGCCTAACGACCCCGCTTTTTGCGAAAAATGCGGATGAATGCTGCGTTAAGCAGCGGTTTTTTACCGATGTAAATACTTTGAAAAGTGGTTTACTGGAGTCGAGTCCACTTACTTGACTCTCCCTCTCCTGTTGCACCGGGGTCGCCGCTCGCAAGGCCGGCGGCCTCGGTGTTTAGCCAGTCATACTGGGCAGATGGCGCTGATCGTCCCGATCGCCCACGTCGGCCACTGGCTCTGGGCCCTCTACCTGCCGCCGGTCCTGATCGTCGCCGTCTCGATCCTCAGAACCACGCTCCGCGAGAGGCGGGAGAAGGACCGCGAAGTCGAAGCGCCTAAAGAATCTCGCTGAGGCGGCGCTCGAGCGCCGCTGAGATCTCGTTGCGCACCGGGCCCTCGGCCAGCCTTTCGACCAGGGACTCGAGGAAGCCTTCGATGATCAGCGACTTCGCCTCGGCCGGCCCGAGGCCGCGCGAGGTCAGGTAGAAGAGCTGGTCGCGGTCGATCTGGGCAATCGCGGCGGCGTGGGTGCAGCGCACGTCGTCGGCGAGGATCTCGAGGCCGGGAATCGCGTCGGCGTGGGCCTCGGTGGAGAGCAGCAGGTTGCGGCTCTCCTGGAAGGCGTCGGTCTGCTGGGCGCCGGGGTCGACTTTGATCATCCCGCGCCAGACCGCGGTCGAGCCGGCGGCTAGGACCCCGCGGAAAGCGAGGTCGGAGTTGGTGTTCGGCGCCGCGTGCTCCTGGGTGGTGTCGTAGTCGAGGTGCTGTCCCGGCCCGCCGGCGTAGCCGCCGGTGACCCGTGCCTCGGAGCCCGGGCCGGCCAGCTTGGTCTCCATCCGCACCTTGCCGCGGGCCGAGCCGAAGCCGAGGGCTGCCCAGTCGAGGCGGGCGTCGCGCTCGATCTGGGCGCGCTGGGTGGCGAAGATCCAGGCCGACTCGGAGATGTCCTGGGTGTTGATGTAGCGCAGGGTCGCGGCCTGGCCGACGCTGAGCTCGACCACCGAGTTGAGCAGCGCGTCGACCTCGTCATCGGGCGAGGACCAGTGCTCCCAGACCTCGGCCTCGGCGCCCTCCTCGAGCACGACCAGGGTGCGCCAGCCGATCGCGCTGCCGCTCTGCTCCAGCGGCACTTCGATCCGGATCGGCTCCTCGACCCGCACTCCGCGTGGCACGTGGATCAGAACGCCATCGCGCCAGCCCGCCTCGTTGCGGGCGACGAAGGGGTCCTCGATCGAGACCAGCGAGCCGAGGTGCTCGCGGACCAGTGCCTCGTGCGAGGCGGCGGCCTCGGAGAGCGGCAGGACCGTGACGCCCTCGGGCGCGCTGATCTCGGCCTCGGCCGCGGCGAACTCGTAAGCGTCGATCTCCAGGCCGGAGAGGTCGGTGAATTCCCAACCCTTCGCCTTCGAGTCGGGCAGGGGCAGGCTCTGCGTGAGAGAGGCGCCCTGACGGCGCCTCTCGGAAAGCCAAGCGGGCTCGACTGCGACCTCAGCCAATGGAACCCTCCATCTGCAGTTCGATCAAGCGGTTGAGCTCGACCGCGTACTCCATCGGCAGCTCCTTGGTCACCGGCTCGATGAAGCCGTTGACGATCATCTTCGAGGCCTCCTCCTCGTCGAGGCCGCGGCTCTGCAGGTAGAAG
>DASYIY010000029.1:0-17598 GCA_035997045.1 Solirubrobacterales bacterium
GTCGGAGGCCCCGATCACTTCGTTTAGCTCATGGTTCTCGAGCACGATCAGCACGGTGTGCGAAGCCGACGGGACCTGGGCAACCTTCGAGAAAGGAGCAGGCTTGGACGAGTCCGACGTCGCGTTGGAGGCGCCGCAGCCCGCCGATCGCCACGGCGGCGGCCAAAAGTGCGACAAACCTCAGTCCGATTCTCATTCTGGGGCATGATTTGACCGTGTGATTAATGTCAGATGAGAGAGCCGGATCAGCCCTGGGATAGACCTCGATCACTCCTCTCGAAGGACCGCACCCAGAGACAGACGTCGCAGGGAACGGGCCGCCACGGCAGCGGCGAACAAAGCGCCGGCGACAGCGGCCAGCGCGAGCAGCCCGAGGAACCCCCAAGGGATTGCGAGCTGGTCAGGCGGTGGGTCGAAGACGTGCTGGAGCATCGCGATCAGCATCTCCGCCAGGAGCCAGCCAAGCAGTGCCGCCAGCGCCAGCGCCGCGCCCAGCACCGCAACCGCCTCGCTGCGCACGAAGGCACCGATATCGCGCAGCGAGGCGCCGAGCGCTGCCATCGTCGCGAACTCGTGACGACGCTCGCTGACGACGAGATTGACGAACAGCCACATCGCCGCCGCCGCGAGGACGATCGCGAAAGCTTGCTCGAGTCGGCTGATCCCGGTCAGATCGACGGTGGTGATCGAGCTGACCGTCTGCACCGCCTGCTGGCGGATGTTCTTGACAGAGACGCCGAAGCTTTTGGTCGCGGTCGCGACCCGGGCGGCGACGGTCGCCGGGTCTTCGCTGGTGCTGGCGAAGACGACGTTGGGCCCGCCCGCCCGATCTGCAGCCTGCAGGTAGGAGAGGTTGGCGACCATGAACGAGTCCCGCGGGGCCGAGGGGAACTCCTGAACGGTGCCGAGGACGTGGAAGGGGACGATGCGGAAGTTGCCGCTGCGGTGGTCGAGCACCCTGAGCCTGAGCAGGTCGCCGACCTTGAGCGAGTAGTCGGTGATCGTCTCTTTGGATACGACGATCCCGTCCCGCGTCGCCTTCAGCCGGTCAAGCATCGTCTGCGCCCCGGCGCCGATGAAGTAGGAGTCGCGCAGCGTCGTCGCCGCCCCGATCGTCGCCGGGTCGATGCCGAAGGTGTCCTGGAGGTCGGGCCCGACGTAGGCGTAGGAATGGTCGACGGGGGAGGTTGCGGCGACCCCTGGCACCGCTTCGATTCGCTTGGCGAGGCCCGCCTTCGCGGTGACGCCGGGTGGCGCCGTGGCGGTGACGTCGGCGCCGAGGGTCAGCTGGGCATCGATTCCGGCCTGCTGGCTGTAGGTGGCGGCGAAGACTCCGAGGCTGACCCCGAAGGCGAGCAGCAGGCCGACGAAGATCAGCCCGCGGTTGATCGCCGGGCCTCGCCGCGAAGCGCTGGCGAGCAGGAAGGTGCGCCTGCTCGGATGTTGCTCGCTTCCGCGCAGGCGGCTCGCGGCCGCGCTGAAAACGGCTCCGCGCAGGCGGACCAGCAGCAGCGTCGCCCCGATCCAGAGCAGGGTCGGCGCGAAGAACATGTAGATCGACAACGAGAGGGTCGGGTTGGAATCGGGATTGACGACCGCCGAGAACCCGGTGCTGGCGGTCAGCCAGTAGATCAAGCCGCTGATCGCCAGCGCGACGAAATCGAGGTAGAGCCGTCGCCAAAGCGGCGCACGTCCATCCTTGGTGCCGCGCCTGCCGGCGGCCACGGTTTGCGACAGCGAGCGCAGGCCGGTGCCGAGCCGCGCCACCATCCCCCCGGCGATCGCCAGCAGCACACATGCCACGACGACGGTCGCCGCCCTGCTTGTGTTGAGCCCGACGGAGCCTTCGATCAGCAGCGCGACTGAGGCAAATGAGATCCCGGCACCGAGCAGGCCCGCGAGCAGGCCGACGATGCTCGATTCGCCCGCAGCCATCACCAACAGCTGGCGCCGGCTCGCGCCGCGGGCTCGGAGCAGGGCGAGTTCACGCCGGTCGCGTTCCACCGTGCCCAGCGCCGCCAGGTAGGCGAGGCCGAGCGCCAGCAGGGCCCCCGGCACCGCGAGCATGATGAAAAGCGCCTCGGCATAAAGCGCGTCGCCGGCGGCCGTTTCGAGTCCTTCGGAGAGGTTGTCGACGAACTGGATCCTCCCCGGGAAGCTGCGTTCGAGCGAGTTGCGGACCTGCCCGGCGCGCTTCAAAGCTTCGCTCGGGGTGCCGCCGAGACTGGCGCGATCGACTTGCGCCTGCACCTGCCATTGGATGCCCGACAGCGTCCCCGGCACCGCCGCTGCGGCCGGACTTGCACCGCCCAGGGAGGGCAATACGCCAGCGACCGCATGGGCAAACGTCGCGAGGGGCAAGATCGCGATGTTGGCCGGTGGCTGCGCCGGCGCCGGCCCCAGCTGCGGATTGAGCGGCTGGAAGAGAACGTCGGGGGCGCTGACCAGCGCGACTCCCCCGACCGTGAACTTCTGCGCCGGCACGTGAACGCCGAGGCGCAGGTTGACCGTGTCGCCGACCTGGGCCCGCAGGGTCGCCGCAAGCTGCTGGTCGAGCACGACCTCACCCGGGCGCAGTCCGCCGCGAAGGAAGCGGAAGGCGTCGATCTGTCGCAGGTAGCCGGGCGGCACCGCGAGGATCGCTCCGGCGCCCGCGTCGGTGACTCCGGCGGCGCCCCGGTGGCTGACCCCGGCAAAGGGAGCGGTCGCGACGGCTGAAGCTTGGGCGATGTCAGGCTGCCGGGCGATACCCCCGGCGAGCGAGCGTGCCTGGCCGTAGCTTTCGACCGGGCCTTGAAGGTCGAGCGGGACGCTGCGGGTCGCCGAGGCGGTCATCGTTCGCAGGGAGTGCCCGATGAAGAGGAGCATCGCTCCGAGCAGGGCGACGGCCGCGGCGAGGACGAGCACCTGTGTGGCGGTCTGACCCGGCCTGTGTCGCAGGCGGGCGACGCCGAGCCGCAGCGCCGCGTTCACGGCTTCTCCACGGTGAGGATCCGGCCGTCGGCGAGGCGCACCTGGCGCTCCCAGCGCGCCGCGACCCCTCGATCGTGGGTGGCGATCGCCAGCGCGAAGCCAAAGCGCTCCTGCAGCGCTTCGAGCAGGTCGAGCACGCGCGAAGCGGTATCGGAGTCGAGGTGGCCGGTCGGCTCGTCGCAGAGCAGCAGCTCAGGCGATTGCGCGAGCGCTCTGGCAAGCGCGACCCGCTGTGCCTCTCCCCCCGAGAGCTCGGCCGGCAGCGCGGGCCCCTTTCCCTCGACGCCGACCAGCTGAAGCAGCTCCGCCACCCCCTGCCTCACGGCCAGGCCGGCTCGCTCCGCGACCCAGGCGGCGAAGGCGACGTTCTCATAGGCACTAAAGGTCGGCAACAGGTTGGAGCCCTGCAGGACGTAGGCGATGCCCCCCGCCCGCGTCCTACTCCGGGCAGCGGCGTCGAGCGAGGAGAGCACCGCGCCCTTCCAGAGCACCTCGCCCGCGGTGGGGACGAGAAGCCCGCCAAGCAGGTGCAGCAGCGTCGTCTTCCCCGATCCCGACGGGCCCTGGAGCGCGACGCTCTCCCCGGCTGCGATCGCAAAATCGATCTCCACCAGGGCCGGCACCTCGGCCTCGCCCTGTTGGTAGAGCACCGAGACATCGCGGCAGGCGGAGAGATCCACAGCCGAGGCGGTGGCAACGCTCATCGCACCACGGCCCCGTCGCGAAGTTCCACAACTTGGTCGGCGGCGCCGGCGACGACGCGTGAGTGCGTAACGACGACGACAGCGCAGCCGTGCTCGCCTGGCAGCCGCCGCAGCGCGGTGAGGACGACCTGCTGGTTTGCGGCGTCGAGCTCGCCGGTGGGCTCGTCGGCGAGGATCAACGGAGCCTTGCGGGCTACGGCGGCTGCGATCGCCACCCGCTGCTGCTCTCCTCCCGAGAGCGCCATCGCTCGGTGATCCCGGCGCTTGGCGAGCCCGAACTCCTCGAGCGCCTCGGCGGCACGCTCGACCGGGGCCTCGACCCCTCCGAGGCGCAGCGCGGCGACGACGTTCTCCTGCGCGGTGAGCGTCGGCCAGAGGTTGTTGCTCTGGAAGACGATGCCGACGCCCCGCGCCCTGTATTCGGCCAGCTCATCCTCGCTTTGGGCGATCAGCGAGCTGCCGAAGCTGCGAACGTCTCCGGCCGAAGCCCGGTCAAGCCCGGCGGCCAGGGCGAGAAGCGTGCTCTTGCCACAGCCAGAAGGACCGAGGATCGCGACCAGCCCGCCTTTGCGCACCTCGAGGTCGACCCCGCGCAGGGCAACGGTCTCCACCGCGCCCGAGCGATAGATCTTGAAGACGTCGTGCATCTCCAGCACCGGCCACTGCGGTGGCGCCTGCCCGACCTCCGGCTCGCGATAGAGGCTCCTTACCTCTGCCACTGGAAGCTCTGGCTGATCATCCGGTAGGCATCGACGTTGTCGACTCCGACCGGGGTGGCGAGATCGACCACGGCGACCTTGCCGCCCTGGGCGAATTCGTAGCGGTCGATCACGATCCGCAGGCGCTTGCCGGTGACCGGGTCGGGAGCGCTAAAGCGCGAGTAGGTGGTCTTCACTCCCGGCTTGTTGCGAGGAGCTCCTTTGCCGACCGAGATGTGGATCACGTTCGCCTTTTCCTGGAAGGTCACATCGCTGGCCGACCCCTTGCGCGCCCAGCCCTCCGGGTAGCGGATCGCGTATCCGGCCTGGGGATCGTGGAACAGCAGGAACGTCTGGTTATCGGGGATGTCGCCGGTCGCGGCCGACTGTGCCTCGCTTGGCAGTTCTTCGCCGCTGGATGGCTGCCCTTCGGTCGTCGCAGTTTCAGCCTGGACCGAACGGGTGCTGGAGCTGCTGCTTCCACATCCGCCGGCCAGCAGGCCTGCTGCGACAAGGGCGCAGATCAGGGCGATCGACTGCTTGGCTTTCACGGTTCCTCCTTGGCAAAAGTTGACCTTCACCAAGAGGTGTACTCAGCCCAGATGAGACTCGAATGAGAGCAAACCGCTAGCTGGGCCGGTCGGCAGCATTAGCCAGACATCCGCTCCGCCGCCGGCTCGATTTGCGACATGAGCCTCTCCACCGTGCGCGCGAGCGATGGTTTGGACGATCGCCAGGCCAAGGCCGCTGCCGCCATCGCGATCGCTCGACGAGGCCCGGCTGAAGCGCTCGAAGGCACGCCCGAGGAACTCCTCGGGAAATCCCGCGCCCCGATCGAGCACATGAATCTCGACCGACCCGTTCTCACCAGCGGCCTCGAGGTCGATCCGGCCGGCGCCGTAGCGCAGCGCGTTGTCAACCATGCTGCCAATTACCTGATCGAGGCGCAGCCGGTCGGCATCGAGCGCCAGCGACCCAGGCGCGGTCACCCTGATCTCCCTGCCCCTCTCCTCGGCCCGGCGAGCGAAGCGGCGACCGACGCCGTCGAGGGTCTCGACCAAGTTCAGGCGGGTCAAGCGAAGCGGCAGCTCCCCCCGCTCGGTCTGGGCGATCGTCAGCAGGTCCTCGGAGAGCTGGGTGACCCGGTCGGTCTCCTCGGCGGCCGAGGCCAGCGCGGCGCGAAGTTCCTCCGACGAGCGGCCCTTGGCCAGGGCCAGCTCCAGCTCCGTCCGCAGGATGGCGAGGGGCGTGCGCAGCTCGTGACTGGCGTCGGCGACGAAGGCTCGCTCGTGCTCCAGCGCCTCGCCGAGGCGGTCGAGCATCTCGTTCAGTGTCTTGCCGAGGCGAGCCACCTCATCATGGCTCGGCGGAACGGGAAGGCGTCGATGGGGCTCGGCGGCTGAGATCTCGGCGGCTCGGGACCTCATCGCCTCGACTGGCTTGAGGGCTGCGGCTGCTACGCCATAGGCGGCGAGAGCGGCAAGGAGAAGGGCGACCGGCCCGCCGCCAAGCAGCAGTTGGGCGAGATCGGTGAGCGACTCGTCACGCGCCTCGGTCGAGGTGCCGACGACGACGACCCGCTCCTGTCCCCTGGCGGTGACAGGAGCCGCGAGCAGGCGTGAGCGGTCCTGCAGGCCGGGAAGCGGGCCGCGGTCGAGGAAGATCGGACCGCGAAGCGCCCGGTGCAGCTCGGAGGGAGTGAGCAGTACGTGGTGCCCCACCGCCAGCGAGGAGTCGGAGACCCGGCCCCTGGTGTCAAGCACCTCGGCGAAGCTCTCGGTGCGGCTGACGAGGTTCTGATGCCCCTCGCGCAGGCCGGAGTCCGCCTCCTTGATCAGCGCGGCGACGTCGCTCGCGCGCGATCGTAGTCCCGAGTTGATCGTGGCGTCGAGCTCGGAGCTGAAGCGCAGGTAGATGAAGATGCCGGTGGCGCCTAGGACCAGTGCCATCACCGCGACGAAGATGAGGGTGACGCGGAGGCGGATCGAGACTCGGCTCAACCCCCGCCGTCCTTTCTCAAGCGGTAGCCGACCCCGCGCACGGTCTCCAGCGACTTGACTCCGAAGGGAACGTCGATCTTGCGGCGCAGGTAGCGGACGTAGACCTCGATCACGTTCGAGCGATGTTCGAAGTCGTACTCCCAGGCCTGGTCGAGCAGCTGCGAGCGGGTCAGCACGTGGCCGGGCCTCCGCATGAAGGCCTCAAAGAGAACGAATTCCTTGGCCGAGAGCTCGATCTCCGTCTCGCCGCGCCAAACCTGATGCGTCGCCGGGTCGAGTCGCAGCTCTCCGACCTCGACGATCGCCGGCCGCTCGCTCTGGCCGCGGCGGGCCAGGGCCCGCAGGCGCGCCAGCAGCTCAGCAAAGGAGAACGGCTTGGTCAGGTAGTCATCGGCGCCGCCGTCGAGCCCGGCGATGCGGTCCTCGAGTGCTCCGCGAGCGGTCAGCATCAACACCGGTGACCAGATTCCCTCGAGACGAAGCCGGCGACAGGTCTCGAAACCGTCGATGCCGGGCAGGATGACGTCGAGCACGATCGCGTCATAGGCGGAGGACCGGGCCATGCCAATCGCGTCCTCCCCGGTCCCGGCGACGTCGACGGTCAAGCCCTGCTCGCCGAGGCCGCGCCGGATCAGCGCCGCCATCTTCACCTCATCCTCGACCACCAAGACGTTCACACGCATAACGTCCCCAGAGGAGATGAATCCCAGATGAGAAAGACGATCTCTGATGGGGCCGGCGACGAGTCACCATCGCCATCGAAGGGAACGGCGCTTGCCTACTCCACGCGCTGCAAACAAGGAGAACGCGGCCGAGCGCCTGCCCGCGCTCGGCTTAGCGGGCTCCTCCATTCCGTCAGCTCAGCTACGGGTGATTCGGACCGTGCTCGCCACCGTGATGGTGGTGGTGATGCTTGCCGTGATGGTGCCCGGGCGGATCGTCCGCGCCGTGCTTTGCCGCGGCCGCTCCAGCCCCGCCGAGGCCCAAGGCAAGGGCAACTGCAAGGGCCGCACTAATGCGAGCAACGAGTTTCACTTTTCTGCCTCCTAGCTCAGGGTTCACTGCATCTACCCGTACGGGTCGCGAAGATCACGCAGGCTCCTTTGGCCGCTGAGCGCAGAGTTGCTCCTAGGCGATTTCGCGGTTGTCCTACGCGGTGGCGGCGACAGTCTCGGTCGGGTAGCCCAGCTCCGAGATTCGGTGCGGGAGGTCGACGTGGAGCCAATGCGAGAAATGGCTGGGCGGCGTCTCGATGATGATTTCCCCGTAGCCGCCCCGCTCGAGCTCTTCGACGATGTCGTCATAGGCGTTGGGGCTGTTCGCGACCCGGCCGGCTAGCGGGGCTCCGGCCGGCGATTCGAGCTGCGACAGCGCCTTCAGGAGGAGGGCGTCGCCGTCGGTGGTGACGGGGCTGACGCGATCGAAGGCGACGTGGTCGGGGTTCGGTATGAGAACGAAGAAGCGTGCCGCTCCGGCCGCCGCCCTGCGTCTGATCGCGTCGATGAGCGAGGAGGTCGCGTCGACCTTGTTGAGGACGACGAGGACCCCGGGCGAGCCATCGGCGCCGAGGTCACCCACCGCCACCGGCCCCGATCTGATCACGTCGCGCTTGGAGATCGCTAGGAAGACGACGAGGGCGAGGATCGCGGAGAGGAAGATGATGCTGGTCAGGTTGGTGCCGAGGCCGAGGCCGCCTTCTTCGGTCGGCTGGGCAAGATAGTCCCCGATCGAGGCGCCGAGCGGGCGGGTGAGGATGTAGGCGAGCCAGAAGGAGAGGATCGCGTTCATCCGCAAGCCGAAGTGGAGCACCGTGACGACGACGATCGCCCCGGCGAAGATCCCGAGCGCCGCCAGGTAGCCGAGTTCCAGCTTCTCGGAGAGGAAATCGCCGGACGCGGTGCCGAGGGCGAAGGTGAAGAGGATCGCCAGCCAGTAGAAGGCCTCGCGCCTAAAGGTGTAGATCGTGTGGACCGAGAGCGTCCGCTCGACCGCGTACCAGACGGCGAAAACCCCGATCAGGGCCAGCGCGAAGCCAATCGTCGTCGCTTCCAGGGTGACACCCTGTTCGACCAGGTTGTCGGTGATCAGCGTGCCGACGACGCTGATCAGGACCACTGCCAGCCAGTAGATCCCCGGTATGTAGCGGCGGACGCGGAACTGGAAGAAGAGCGCGACGATCAGCACCGCGCTCATCACATAGCTGGTGCCGGAGAGGCCGAGGCCGAGGTTTTCGTTGAGGTTGTCGGCGAAGGTCTCACCAACGGTCGTGCAGAGGATCTTGATCAGCCAGAAGTAGAGGGTGACCTCGGGCACCTTGTTTAGCATCTGGCGGGCCCACCACTTGGTCGAGTGAGCGGTGGACGGGGCGGCTGGGGAAGTCTGCGCGACGTTCATGGCGCGGCAGTGTCCAGTACCGCTCTTAACTGCAGATGAGAGTCGGCGCAGCTCAATCAGGCGAAGGCCCAGAGCTTGTTGCCGAGGAAGTCGAGGGCGTCGCCGCAGCTACTGCGATCGCCTGGGCCGCCACCTCGCCGACCGCGTGGTCACCCAGCAAAGCCTCGAGGACGATCAGGTTCGCCCCAGCGAGGCAATACTGACGACGAAGAAGCGCACCGCTTGGAATTCCACCTGTCCTTCTCCGGAACCGAAGCCGAAGGTCCAGTAGCGGTTCCAGAGGAAGTTATTGGTTACCGCGACGGCGAAGGCGGCCAGCACCGCCCCGACGACGATTCTTGGTCTCGCCACCGCCATTGCCCCTGGACTGTCTCCAGGCTGGATGAAAGAACGATGAAGGAGCGGCCATCGCCTCCCTTTAAGAGGCTTCACCGCCAGTTCACCCGGGCTCCGCACGATTGCCAGGTCAGATCAAACGACCAAAGGAGCTCAGATGTTCAAGCAAGGCAGAAAGATCCTGCTGGGAGCCGGCGTCCTGGCGGCCCTCAGCTTCGGGGGTTCCGCGCTGGCAGGCGCGGGAGCGGCACCGGCGCCGGTCACCCCAACCGTCCAGGAGTCGTCCGCCGGCATCGACCACGACCAGGTGCAGAGCGGCGATCAGTCGGCCTCCGACCCGGCAGCCGAGGCCGCCGGAACGGAGACCGCCGATGGTGCCCAGGGAACCCAGGACGCCGAGACGCAGGATGGCGCCCAGGGGTCGAATGACTCCGGGATGCAAGAGTCAAGCGGCTCCGAGGTCCCCGGCAGCGACGGACCGGGCGGCCATGCAGACGAGCCGGGCAATCCGAACGCCGACCATCAGGCATCGGGTCAGACGCAGGAATAGACCCTCTGCGACCGGCGTGGGCGGCCCCGTTATCGAAGGGGCCGCCCACGTTTCGTTCACGACCAGGCCCGCTCACCAAATTCTCATCCTTCTTTCATCTCTGGCGGGGACACTGCCTCCATGCGAGTACTGATCGTCGAGGATCAGGTCCGTCTCGCCGGCCTGCTTCGGCGCGTGCTGCGTGGCGGTGGTGACGCGGCCGACGTGGCGATCAGGGGCGAGGACGCGCTGTGGATGGCCGGCGCCACCCGCTATGACGCGATCGTGATGGACGTCATGCTGCCTGGCATCGATGGCTTCGAAACCTGCCGCCGTCTCCGAGACGAAGGGGTACGGACGCCGATCCTGATGCTGACCGCCCGCGACGCACTTCCGGATCGAGTCGCTGGGCTCGACGGTGGAGCCGACGACTACGTCACCAAGCCGTTCGACCTGACCGAATTGATGGCCCGCCTACGGGCGCTGGCGCGACGCCGGGAGGTCGAGCGGCCCCCGGTTCTCGAGGTCGGCTCGCTGCGGATCGATCCCGCCAGCCGCCGGGTCTGGCGAGGGAAGGAGGAGGTCGAAGTCTCGGGCAAGGGCTTTGCCCTGCTCGAGATCTTCATGCGCAGCCCGGATGTCGTGCTCTCGCGCTTCGACCTCCTGGAGGGCGCTTGGGACAACGACTACGAGAACCGCTCCAACGTCATCTCCGTTCATATCCGCCAGCTGCGGGAGAAGATCGACAAGCCCTTCGGGCTGCACAGCATCGAGACCGTGCGGGGTGCCGGCTATCGCCTCCGCAGCGACGGAGGCAAATGATCAGGCGCCTGCCGATACGCCTGAAGCTGACCCTGGCGTTCACGATCGTCATGGCCGCGGTCCTCACCGCGACCGGCTTCTTCCTCTACCTGCGCCTGCGCACGGAACTCGACAATCGCCTCGACCAGAACCTCCATACGCATCTTCAGGTCGTCAGCACTCTGCTACGACACGGCGAAGCCGGTGGCGTGCAAGCTGCCGTGGGAGAAAGTGGCCGGGATGGAACGGGGTTCGCGCAGATTCTCACCGTCGACGGAAGGGTCGTTGGCGGGACCGAGGGGCTGCGCAGATCGCCCTTGCTGAGCGCCGCTGCGATTCGCCGAGCGTCCTCCAGCACGAGCACCTTCGACCTCAACTCCGATTTCGCGGAGCTCGGGCCCATCCGCGTCATCGCCAGCCCGGTCCGTGCGCCGCAACGACACCTCATGGTGGCCGTCGGCACCTCGCTTGAGGACCGCAACCAAGCGCTCTCCAATCTCCGGGCTCTCCTCCTTGTCGGCGAGCCCATCGCGTTGCTTCTCGCCGCCCTCGCCGCCTACGCGGTAATCGGCGCGGCCCTGCGGCCGGTTGAGGCGATGCGGACCCGCGCGGCGGCGATCTCGGCCGAGGATCCGGGGCAACGGCTGCCCCTTAGCGCCGGCCAAGACGAGCTGCGGCGGCTGGGCGAGACCTTGAACGAGATGCTGGCCCGGCTCGAGGACGGGCTGATCCGGGAGCGCACCTTCGTCGCCGACGCCAGCCACGAGTTCCGCACGCCGCTGACAATGCTGAAGACCGAGCTTGAACTGATGAAACGCGAGCGGCCCGTGGGAGCGGCCTTCGACGAGGCGCTCTCCTCGGCGATCGGCGATATCGACCGCCTGGCCCGTTTGACCGACGATCTGCTCCTCCTCGCCCGCGGGGACCGCGATCGCCTCCCCCTGAACCTGCAGACCGTCCCGATCGCGGACCTGCTGGCCGGAGTTGCCGCGCGCTACACGAAGGCGGACGTCGGCACCCGATCCGACCGAGACGGCTCGGCCCCGCTCGGCACGGTGGCCGACCGAGCCCGTCTCGAGCAGGCGCTGACGAACCTGGTTGACAACGCCCTGCGCCACGGCGCCTCCCCGGTGGAGCTGAGCGCAAAAGAGCGTGCCGGCTCGATCGAGCTGCACGTCACCGACGAAGGCTCCGGCTTCCCACCGGCCTTCATCGCCCATGCCTTCGAGCGCTTCACCCAGGCCGACGCCGGCCACGGCAACGAAGGGACCGGCCTGGGTCTGGCAATCGCCCGGATGATTGCCGAAGGCCACGGTGGCTCGGCCCACGTCGCCAACAGAGCCACCGGTGGAGCCGATGTCTGGATCGCCATACCGGTTGAACAGCCGGGCAACTAGGCGAGGGCCGGCGGGCATCCAACCACGTCGTCGCGTTTCAGGCAGGCCATTGGCGTAGCCTTTCGCGATGGCCAGCATCACCGGCGTGGCGAATGGCTGAGGGCGGGCCCAAGGCCCGCCGGTATCGCGATGCTGCCCGGCTGCTGCTCCACCCCAAGCGGCTCTGGCGCGAGCACCGGCGCTGGGCGATCGGCCTGATCGTCGCGGCGATCCTGACGATCGCCGGGATCGCCGTTGCTTACTCGCTGCTGAAGCGCCCCGCCGACGTCCACAACACAGCGGTGCCCTTCAAGCCCGAAAAAGCGAAAAAGCCGAAGGCGCGGACGGTCAACTGGCCGATGTTCGGGTTCAACCGGGCACGAACGCGCTACCTGCCCGCAAAGGGAATCAAGCCCCCGTTCCGCTTTCTCTGGCACTACACGGAGCGGCCCCTGCTCGAGTTCCCGCCCGTCTACGCTGGCGGCAAGCTCTACGCCGTGAACAACAGTGGAACCGCCTTCGCGCTCGACGCAAACACCGGCAAGGTTCTCTGGGAACGCCGGATCGGCCGCCTCAACGCCTCCTCCCCCACCTATTCCAAAGGTCGCCTCTACATCGTCAACCTCGTCCCCGGCCACGTCGTCAAGCTCGACGCCAAAACCGGCAAGGTCCTCTGGAAACGAAATCTGCCCGGACGCGCCGAGTCCTCGCCGCTCGTGCTCGGTAGGACCCTCTATTTCGGCTGCGAAAACGACCAGCTCTTCGCGCTCAGCACCCGCAACGGCAACGTGCGATGGGCGACCACCCTGGGCGGGCCGGTCAAGTCCGCTCCCGCCTACCGCCACGGCATCCTCTACGTCGGCGACTACGGCGGCTACATGAACGCGGTCAGGGCGTCCAGCGGCAAGCTGGTCTGGCAAAGCGGTTCGCTCGGACCCGGTTTCGCCGCCTCCGGCGCCTTTTACTCGACGCCGGCGCTGGCCTTCGGGCGCGTCTATGCCGGCAACAACGACGGGCGCGTCTATAGCTACGACCAGACTGACGGGACGCTGGCCTGGACCCACTCGACCGGCGGCTACGTCTACTCCGGCCCAACCGTGGTGAGTGCCCCGAGCATTCCGCCGACCGTCTACGTCGGCTCCTTCGACGGCAACATCTACGCCTTCGACGCGAAGGACGGCGCAACGCGCTGGTCGCACCCCACCGGCGGCCAGGTGATCGGCTCGCTCTCGGCCGTCGGTGGCATCGTCTACGTCGCCGAGTTCACCAACACCTCGACGATCGGCTACGACATGCGCAGCGGCCACCGCGTCTTCCGTTACAAGACCGGTGCCTACACACCGGTCATCTCCGATGGACGGCGCATCTACCTGACCGGCTACTCCAGCATCAACGCGCTGGCGCCGGTGCGGGCGAAGCCGACGGGGCAATCAGGACGGAAGCGCTCCCCCCACCGCCAACGAGCCCACCACGCTGGAGTAGGGGCAGCGGAACCGGCACGGGAAGGGGGGAACGGAAGCGGGTCAGGGTGAACTCGTAGGAGACCGGCTTCGATTCGACGCGGCGAAATTTGGCTGGCAGGAGCCGGCGGGCGTTGCGGCCGGCGGCCTGGGCGGAGCCGACCAGATCGATCTCGCGAAGCGCAGGCAACGGCCCTTTTGCGACCTCAGCGTCGAGGTAATAACGCAGCGGCTGACTGCCGGCATAGCGACTGGTGACCACCGCGGTGCCGGGCGCAAGCGCCCCGATCTCCGCCGCCGCGTTGCGCAGGTCCTCTCGCTGCAGGCGCGGCAGGCGGTCGATCTCGATGGTGAAGATGAGCGAGCAAAGACAAAATGCCGTCGCCAGTCCGAGACCGGTCCGACCTGCGCGCCTGACGCCGAATCCAGCCCCCAAGACCAGGAGCAGGGGCATGAACATCGGCAGCAGGTTGCGCCCGTCGAAATAGTCGGCGCCGAGCAGGCCGAGCAGGAGCGGCATCGCCAACGCGCCACCGCCGATCAGGGCCGCGACCCCGGCGCCACGACGCTCGTCGCGATCTCCGCGCCAGAGCAGCAGCGCGATCGCAACGAGGGCGAGGGCGAGGGGAACGCCAAGCGGGATCGGACCCGGCTGCCGGGAACCGTGCTCGTTGCCGTTGTCAGCGCCGAGCAGCTTGACTCCCGCACGCTCGAGCCGCTGCTCGAGTGGCTGTTGGGAGATCCAGCCAACGTGGGCGTTCCCGGCCTGGCGCTGGACGATCGGGGCCAGCGGCGCCACTGCCGCGATGACTGCGAGAGCCGCTATTGCTGCCCGGCGCCGGTTGCCGGCGAGGATCAGCAGCGCCCCCTCGGCTACGACCACGAAGCCGGCGAAGTAGTGAGTCGCGATCGCCAGGGCTGAGAACACAGCCCACCAGGCAAAGTCCCGCGGCGCACTGCCGCGGCGAGCCCTGGCAAAGAAAAGGAAGGAGAGAGCGATCAGCAGGAAGACCAGTGAATAGGCACGGGCGTCCTGGGAGAACCAGATCAGTACCGGGCTGACGGCGACCGCTGCCGCCCCAATCAGGCCAGCGCGCCGCGGTAGTGGCAGGGCGACCGCCCCGAGATAGACGACAGCGATGGAGGCTGTCCCAGCCAACGCCGAGAGCGAGCGCATCCAGACTTCGCCGGTCCCGAACAGTCGCGACCAGATCCAGGCGACGAGGTAGTACAGCGGCGGCGTCGACTCGCTGTGGGGGATCGCGGAGAGGGTCGAGAAGAGGCTGGAGTGGAGCACGCGGCCAACGGTGACCGTCTCGTCGTAGCGATAGCTCTGCAGATCGAGGGTGGCGAAGCGCAGAAGAGCCCCGAGCAGCACGATCCCGGTCAGCGTGATCAGATGCGGCGAAACGGCGATGCGGCGGAACGCCGACATTGACGCCGGCGATGGTCGTCTAGCCAGATGAACCCAGAATGAGGGAGGCAACCTTGACCTGGCGCCAGGTCATCAGCCGACCGCCCGCCGGAGCGATCACCTCGGGTCGGATCGAGCGAAGCCCTACCGGTCTGGCTCGGCCTCCACAGCCGCCGGAGCGATCGGGAGCGTAAGCGTCACCGTGGACCCACTCGCCCGCACCCTTCCCCCGTGGCGCTCCGCCGTGGCCTTGACGATCGCCAAGCCGATTCCCGAGCCCGAGCGCCCGGCCGCCTCCTCGGCGCGCCAGAAACGCTCGAAGGCGACCTCCTCGGCGCCGAGCGGGAAGCCCGGACCCTCGTCGCTGACGGCAACCTCGACCCAGCCCTCCCCCACCTTCATCGAGATCTCGATCCGGCCCCCGGCGGGGCCGTGCAGCGTTGCGTTCTCGAGCAGGTTCTCGAAGCAGCGCGCCAGGGCATCGGGCTCGCCGATCACGGTCGCGGTTCCCTCGATCCGCGCCTCGACGTTCGGCCTCCCCTCGCTGGCCCCGGCGATAGTCCGCTCAAGCCGAACCATCCGCTCGGGTGCCGGCGCGCCGCTCTCGCGCTCGAGCACGAGGAGGTCGTCGATCAGCCGGCGCAGGCGATCGGCGTCGCTTTGGAGGTCTGCGATCACCGCCGCGCCAGCGCCATGGCGGGCGAGGAAGTCGACGTTCCCGACCAGCGAGGTCAGCGGCGTGCGTAGCTCGTGGCTGGCATCGGCGAGGAAGCGCCGTTCGCGCTCGCGCGAGCCCTCGAGCGCGGCCAGCATCCGGTTAAGAGTGCGGGCCAGCTCGCCGATCTCCTCTGGGGTCATGGGCTCGGCCAGGCGCTCGGAGGCGTCGCCGCTCTGCCCGATCGCCGCCGCCGAGGAGGAGAGCTGGCGCAGTGGCCTGACGCTGCGCCAGCTCAGCAGCGCCGCCGCCGCTCCTCCGGCAAGGACCGCGACCAGCCCACACAGGGCCAGCAGCAAGCCGAGTTCGTGAACCGTGTCCTCGATGTCGGCCGTGCTCGCGGCGACCAGCACCGCCCCGCCCGCCGCCGGGCCTCCGACCTCGGCGATCGGCGCGGTGTAGATCCGGATCGGTTCGCCGCCGAGTCGCGCGTCGGCGAAGCCGCTCTTGCCGGCGAGCGCGGCGGCCACCTCCGGTCCGCGGGGCAGCAGCTTCGCCCCCAGCGCGAGCGAGCGAGCGACGATCGCCTGGTGGCGATCGAGGACCTCGACGCTTAGCTGCCTGCCGGAGACGGGCGATTCGAGCGCGCCCGGGGCGGTCAGGACCGCCGGCGCCGAGACGCTGAGGCGGGCTACTTCGACCGCACGCTGGCGGAGGCTGCGATCGAGCGAGGAGTGCAACTGGTTGCTGACGATCAGCCGCGCCCCGATGCCGAGGATCAGGACGGCGAGCAGCACGGCCGCGATCGCGGCAGCGGTGAGGCGGAAGTTGAGGCTCCGGCGCCTCACGCCTCGAGTATGAAGCCGACCCCCCGCACGGTCCGGATCAGGAGCGGATCGCTGAGCTTGCGCCGCAACCTGGCGACGTAGCGGTCGACGACGTTCTCGACCGCGGCGCCCTGCCAGATCCGTTCGACGGCGAGCTGCCGGGTGAGGACGGTGCGCGGGCTGCGCAGCAGCAGCTCCAGCAGCTCGGCCTCGCGTGCGCTCAGCCCGATCGTCTCACCCTCCCGCTCGACCGTGTTCGCCTCGGTGTCGAGGGTGATGCCGGCGAAGCTGACACGAATGCTCTGATCGTGCCCCCGCCGGGTCAGGGCACGCAGCCGCGCCACCACCTCTTCGATCGCGAATGGCTTCACCACGTAGTCGTCGGCGCCGGCATCGAGCCCGCGGACCCGGTCCTCGACCGCATCGCGCGCAGTCAGCATCAGCACGCCGCCGCTCAACCCTTTCTCGCGCAGCCGCCGGCAGACATCGATGCCGCTGAGGCCGGGCATGGTGACGTCGAGGACCACCAGGTCGGGGACGGAGTCCGCGGCCATCGCCAGCGCCGCGCCGCCGTCGGCGGCGGCGCGCACGTCAAAGCCCTCGGCGGCGAGGCTGCGCTCCAGCATCCGCCTGACCGGCGGATCGTCCTCGACGACCAGCACCCGTTCGGCCACCGCCTCAGTCTCCGGCGACGTCGCGGCGCAGGAAGACGAGGCCGGCGGCGATCAGGGCAGGGACCCCGTAGAGGGCACAGACCCAGGCGGCGCGGACGATCGGCGCCCAGTCGATCGGCGAGCGCAGCAGTCCCTGCCAGGCGTTGAACTGGGTGCTCAGCAGGTAGGGCCCGAGCCCTTCGAGGCCGGGCAGGATCCCGATCAGCTGGACCAGCAGCGAGAACATCAGGGTGCCGACGATCGCCGCGGCGCTGTTGCGGAAGACGGTCGAGAAGAGCAGGCCGATGCAGGCGATAGCAGTGATCGGGATCACGTAGACGAGCAGGCTGGCGCCGACCAGCACCAGCCCTTCGGCGGCCGAGACCCGGGTGCCCGAGAGGGTGACGATCGAGTTGAAGCCGGAGGCGAGGATGCCGGCCCCGAGCGAGACGGCGCCGGTGACGGCGATCGCCAGCACCGCGTAGGTGAAGGTCGCGAGCGCCTTGCCGGCGAAGATCTGCTGGCGCTCGACCGAGCGGGTCAGGATCGTCTTCAGTGTGGCGTTCCGGTCCTCGCTCGCCACGATGTCTCCGGCCACCAGAGCGGTGATCAGCGGGAAGAGCCAGATTGATCCGAAGAGCAGGAGGACCAGGGGAACGGCCAGGCCCGTGTCGTGGACGTATCTTCCGAAGGCGACGTCGTTCGGACGGCCGCCGCCTGTGACCAGGGCGGTGATCAACGGGAACATCCAGACCGAGCCGAAGAGCAGGAGGACCAG
>DASYIY010000030.1:0-4083 GCA_035997045.1 Solirubrobacterales bacterium
GAAGATCACGCCCTGGGCCTCGAGCTTCTCGTTGACCTGGTGGTAGACGACCTCGGACTCGTACTGGGCGCCGACCCCGGAGAGGAATTTGCGCTCCGCCTCGGGGATGCCGAGCCGGTCGAAGGTGTTCTTGATGTCCTCCGGAACCTCGCTCCAGTCGCGGCTGTTCTTCTCCGAGGCGCGGACGAAGTAGTGGATGTCGTCGAAGTCGATCTGGTCGAGGTCGCCGCCCCATTTCGGGGTCGGGCGCGAGTAGAAGTGCTCCAGCGCCTTGAGGCGGAAGTCGCGCATCCACTGCGGCTCGTCCTTGTAGTCGGAGATCGATTCGACGATCTCGCGCGAGAGGCCCTTGGGAGCCTTGTAGGCGTAGCCCGACTCGGAATCGTGGAAGCCGAACTTCTCCTTGTAGTCGGCGTTGATGCCGGCGAGCTCTCTCTTCTCTGCGACGACCTCGGGTGTGGCCATGGTCTAGGAGACCTCCAGGGTGATGGTGTCGTCCACGACGGCCGCCGTGAACGTCTGCACCGGGGCGAAGGCTGGGAGTGTCTTCGGCCTGCCGGTGGTCAGGTCGAAGAGGGAGCCGTGACGCGGGCACTCGACGGTGCAGGTCGCCGGGTCGAACTCGCCCTCGGCAAGCGGCCCGTCGTCGTGGGAGCAGCGGTCCTCGATCGCGTAGAGCGTGCCCTCGCAGTTGAAGACGCCGATCTTGATCCCGTCGTGCTCGACCAGGCGCATAGCCCCGGGCGGCAGCTCGGCGGCAGGGCAGACGGCGATTGATGATCCAGCGATATCTGGCAAGGGAATCGAAGCTCCCGCGGGGTTGGTTAGTGCGGGTTGAGACTTAATCCTACTTCTCCGGTCGGATTTTAGCGATTGGCCCGGTCCGGCCACCGTAACAAGCCTTTGACCCGTATTCAGGTTGGGATGAGAGGATCGGCGGACGAACTTCGACGATTGGAGAACAGCATGAGCGAGAGAACGAGCTACGCGCCTGGAACCCCCTGCTGGGTCGACCTCGGCTCACCCGACCTCGACGCATCGGTCGAGTTCTACGGCGCCCTGTTCGGCTGGGAGGTCCCGGCCTCGGAAAACGTCGAGCAGACCGGCGGCTACCGCCGGGCGACGAAGAACGGGGCGGATGTCGCGGGCATGATGCCGCTGATGCAGGAGGGTCAGCCGCCCGCCTGGAGCTCTTACATCTCGGTCATCGACGCCGATGCCACCGCGACCGCGGTCAAGCAGGCGGGGGGCAGCGTGCTGGCGGAGCCGATGGACGTGATGGAGCTGGGCCGGATGGCGGTCTTCGCCGACCCCACCGGCGCCGTCTTCGGGATCTGGCAGCCGGGCACGTTCCTCGGCGCCGGCCTGGTCAATGAGCCCGGCGCGCTCGCCTGGAACGAACTCAACACTCGCGACCTCGCGGCCGCCAAGGCCTTCTACGGCGCTGTCTTCGGCTGGGACTTCGAAGAGATGAAGATGGGAGAGACGGAGACCTACACGACCATCTCCCTCGGCGGTAACCCGGTCGGCGGCATCCTCGACATGGTCGAGCGCGGCGTGCCCGACGAGATCCCCGCCCACTGGCTGGCCTACTTCGCGGTAGAGGACGCCGACGCGACGGTGGCGCAGGCGAACGAGCGCGGCGGCGGCCTGATGATGGGACCGATCGACCTCCCGGTCGGTCGCTTCGCGATCCTCACCGACCCGCACGGCGCTGCCTTCGCCGTGATCGCTCTCAGCGAGAACGCGCCGCCGGCAAGCGCCTAGATCGAGCCGAGGTCGGCGGCCGCTTCGTTGGGGCTGCCGACCTCGCCCTCGTCCTCCCATTCGGCCGGCTCGCCGAGGCTGGCGCTCTTGACCACCTTGAGGCCGAGCATCGCGCACTTCATCCGCGTCGCCGAGATCTCGATCCCGAGCAGGTCGAGGACGAACTCCTTGGGCAGATGCAGCAGCTCCTCGCGTGTCTTGCCGGCCAGCTCGTCGGTGAGCAGCGAGGTCGCCGCGGTGGAGATCGCGCAGCCTTTGCCGTCGAAGGCGATCTCAGCGACCTTGCCCTCCTCGTCGAGGCGGATCGTCACGTGCTGCTCGTCGCCGCAGAACGGGTTGGTGTCCTCGAACTCGAGATCGGGCTCGTCGATCCGGCCGAAGTTATGCGGCCGCTTGTAGTGCTCGAGGATCTGGTCGCGGTAGAGCTCGTCCATCAGAGGCCGAAGACCTTGCGGGCGTCGTGGAGGCCATCGACCAGGCGGTCGATCTCCTCGGGCGTCGTGTAGACGCCGAAGCTGGCTCGGGCCGTGGCGGAGACGCCGAGGCGGTCCATGAGGATCTGGGCGCAGTGGTGGCCGGCGCGGACCGCCACTCCGTGGCGGTCGAGGATCTCGGAGACGTCGTGGGCGTGGACCCCCTCGAGCTCGAAGGAGACCGGGCCGATCCGCCCGGCGCCGCGGGGCGGGCCGAAGATGCGCAGGCCCGGCACCTCGGGCAGCCGCTCCAGGGCGTAGTCGGTGATCTGGCGCTCGTGCTCCAGCACCGCGTCCATCCCCAGGCCGTCGAGCCAGCGCAGCGCCGAGGCCATGCCGATCGCCTGGGCGATCGCCGGTGTGCCGGCCTCGAAGCGGGCGGGCGGGTCGGCGTAGGTCGTGCCGTCGCGGCTCACCTTGCGGATCATCGAGCCGCCGCCGAGGAAGGGCGGCATCGCCCGCAGCAGGTCGAGCCGTCCCCAGAGCGCACCGATGCCGGTTGGCGCGTAGAGCTTGTGGCCGGTCAGGGCGTAGAAGTCGACGCCCAGCTCGGCGACGTCGACGGCCATCTTCGGCGCGCCCTGGGCTCCGTCGACCAAGACCAGCGCTCCGGCCTCGTGCGCCAGCCGCGAGATCTCGGCCAGCGGGTTCTCGGTGCCGAGCACGTTGGAGACGTGCGTGACGGCGACGAGCTTCGGTCCCCGCTCCAGCAGCGCCGCGAAGGCGTCCATGTCGAGCAGTCCCTCGTCGTCGATCGGCGCCCAGTCGATCTCCGCTCCGACCCGCTCGGCCAGCTGCTGCCAGGGGACGATGTTGGAGTGGTGCTCCATCTCGGTGAGGACGATGCGGTCGCCCGCGCCGACGTTGGCGTCGCCCCAGGCCCGCGCGACCAGGTTGATCGCCTCGGTCGCATTGCGGACGAAGGCGACCTCGCGCCGGTCGGCAGCGCCGAGATGGTCGGCGACGGTCGCCCTCGCGCCCTCATAGGCGGCCGTCGCCTCGGCCGAGAGCGTGTGCGAGCCGCGGTGGACGTTGGAGTGACTGGTGCGCTCGTAGCGGTCGACCGCCTGGATCGAGGCCAGCACCCGCTGGGCGCTGGCGCCGCTGTCGAGGTAGGCGACCGGCTTGCCGTGCACCTCCCGCTCCAGCGCAGGAAAGGCAGCGCGGACCTTCTCGATCGGGAACGCCGAAGGGGGAGAGGAGCTCTTTGTCGTCGTCGGCTCCATGTCCCAGAGGTCAGGCGGTAGCGCCCGCCTCGACCTCCTCGCGGATCCAGCCGTAGCCCTTCTCCTCCAGCACGCCGACCAGCTCCGGGCCGCCTTCCTTGACGATCCGGCCCTCGAACATGACGTGGACGAAGTCGGGTTTGACCATGTGCAGGATGCGCTGGTAGTGGGTGATGATCAGCACGCCCATGTCGGGACCGGCGAACTGGTTGACGCCCTCGGCGACCGTGCGCAGGGCGTCGATGTCGAGGCCCGAGTCGGTCTCGTCGAGGACCGCGATCTCCGGCCGCAGCAGGGCCAGCTGCAGCAGCTCCATCCGCTTCTTCTCGCCGCCGGAGAAGCCTTCGTTGAGGTAGCGGCTGGAGAAGTCTTTGGGGATGTTGGCCAGCGCCATCGCCTCCTGGGCGACCTTGGCGAAGTCTTTGATCTTGATCTGCTCCTCGCCGCGCGCTTCGCGGTGGGCGTTGATCACCATCCGCAGGTACTTGCTGACCGAGACGCCGGGGATCGCGACGGGGTACTGGAAGGCCATGAAGAGGCCGGCCTGGGAGCGCACGTCGGGGTCGGCCTCGGTGATGTCCTCGCCCTTGAAGACGATCGAGCCCTCGGTCACCTCC
>DASYIY010000031.1:0-10961 GCA_035997045.1 Solirubrobacterales bacterium
GATGTCGGTGCGGGTGACGTCCCACTTATTGAGCACCAGCAGCGTCGCGCAGCCAGCCCGCATTGCCAGATCGGCGACGCGCAGATCCTCGGCGGTGACCCCGTCGGAGGCGTCGCAGACGACCAGGGCGACATCGGCACGCTCGACCGCCCGTTCGGAGCGAAGCTGCGCGTAGTAGTCGACGCTGCCGGCAACCTTGGAGCGGCGGCGCAGGCCGGCCGTGTCGACGAGGACGACGCTGCGCCCGTCGACCTCGACCTCGGTGTCGATCGCGTCGCGCGTGGTGCCGGCGCGCTCGGAGACGATCACGCGCTCGGAGCCGAGGAAGGCGTTGACCAGCGAGGACTTGCCGGCGTTGGGACGGCCGATCACGGCGACCCGGGTCGCGTCGTCGGGCTCGCCGGGCTGGGCGCGGTCGCCGAGCAGCTCGACCACCCGGTCGAGCAGGTCGCCGCTGCCGAGGCCGTGGCTTGCCGAGACCGGCATCGGTTCGCCGAGCCCAAGTTTGTTCAGCTCGGCGCTCATGTACTCGTCCTCGGGACGGTCGAGTTTGTTGGCGACGACGACGACCGGGACGTCGGCGCCGCGCAGCGTCTTTGCCAGCTCGGCGTCGCCCGCCCGCACGCCCGCGCGGGCGTCGACGACCATCATCACCACGTCGGCCTCGCCGATCCCCAGCCGCGCCTGCTGCTGGACGTCGCGGGCCAGCTCGGAATCGTCCTCGAGGTCGATGCCGCCGGTGTCGAGCAGGTCGAAGGCGACCCCGTTCCACTCGCAGCGCACCACCTTGCGGTCGCGGGTCACCCCCGGCTCGGCGTGGGTGACCGCCTCGCGCCCGCCGGCGAGCCGGTTGACCAAGGTGCTCTTACCGACGTTGGGGAAACCGACGATGGCGACGGTGGGCAGGCGCTCCAAAGTCTCAGGCAATCCCGCGCTCGCGGGCAAGCTCCGCGATCTCGTCGGCCACGTCATCGATCGTGCGCCCTGTCGTATCGACGACGACAGCGTCCTCGGCGATGCGCAGCGCGCCAAGCTCTCGGGTCGAATCCTGCTGATCCCTGAGCGCGAGGGCAGCGTGAACGTGAATCACGCCGGCCCCGGTCTCCAGCGAGCGCCGCCGAGCGCGCTCCTCGGGCGAGGCGGTCAAGTAGACCTTCAGCGGAGCGTTGGGGGCGACCACGGTGCCGGTATCCCGCCCCTCGGCAACGTAACCGGCGCCGGAGAACAGGTCCCGCTGTCGCTCGATCATCGCTTTCCTCACCTCCGGATACGCGGCGATATGGGGCGTCGCCCGGGTGACGTCCTCGTCCCGGATCGCATCGCTGACGTCGCGATCGTCCAGCAGCACGCGCCCGTCGCGGAAGTCGATCTCGATCGTACGCGCGATCTCCTCGACCACCCGAGGATCGTCGGTATCGGCTTTTCGCTCGAGCAGGGCGAGGGTGACGCAGCGGTACATCGCGCCGGTATTCAGGTAGGTCAGCCCCAAGCGGCTGGCCACCGCCCGCGAGATGGTCGACTTGCCGGCGCCGGCGGGTCCGTCGATCGCCACCACGTGAGGAACCCCGTGCTTCGCTCCCGGCGCGACCGCCTCCGTCGGCAGCCCACTGCGACCGACCGCGGCCCGCATATCGCGCACATGCTCGAGGCTGCCGACGCGAGCGCTGACCTGCCCGCTCTCGAGCAGGATCGGAACCGCCTCGCGCGCCACGGCCTCGTGGGTGAGGCCGCCGGACACGGCGACGTAGATGTCGACGGGGCCCATCGCGGTCATGCACTCGAGCCGTCGCGCCTCGCCGTCGACGACCCATTCCGCCTCCTCATCGGGAATTCCGAGGGCGTCGACGACGGTTCCGACCGCGGTCGGCTCGGTCATCACATCGAGATCGGCCGGAGAGACGTCCCAGCCCTGCATCGCCAGCGCGCTCGACCCGATGACGACGAAATCGCAGTCGGCACGGACGAGGCGCGAGACGAGCCCGCGAAGGTCTAGCTCTCGGCTCACCGACGAATGAGCGGTCTGTAGTTTGGCTGCACTGTGACGGCAATCAATGATCGGGATGAGGCATTCGAGGCGGCTGGACCGCGCCTTCTGGTCCTCACTGGAGCCTCGCACACCGGGAAGACGAGCGTCGCACGGGAAGTCCTGCGGCTGGTGCCGGCTCCTGCCGCCTTTCTCAGCGTCGACGAAACCATTCACACCGCCCTCGTGCGTCCGCCCGGCGACCCGTGGGCGCAGATCCCCCTCGCCTACGAGCTGCTGCGGCTCCAGACCGAGGCACTGCTGGACCGCGGCTGGCTCGTCATCTTCGAGAGCACGTTCACCTACGTGCCGGCATCCGGCACACCGCAATTCCACGGCGATGAGCTGGAGCGGCTGATCGGGGCGGCAAAGGGCCGGAAAGCGCCCTGGACAGTGGTTCAGCTCAGAGCGAGCCCGGACGAGCTCGGATCGCGGGTCGCGGGAACAAACCGCTTGCCTCGCTCGGTCGTGGACCGAACCGCCGAGCTGCACGGGGCCGCCGCGCTTCCGGAGACGACGCTTCGGCTCGATTCCGGCGCCGATTCACCGCAGGAGCTGGCGCGACGGATAGCGGCCGAGCTGAGTCGCCGCTCAGACCTCGCCTGACCCATCGTTTCCCTCCGTATTGACCGCGCTCCAATGCGCTTCGACGATCCGGTAGACGGGACGCATCATCAGCACACAGGCGACGCCCACGACCGCGAGCAGTACGACTCCAACGGCGATCCCAGGCCAGGTCAATTCGGCCTGACCAGCAGCGTCGGCCGCATCGCCGATCGAGCCACCGGCGATGGCGTCGATCAGGGCAGCGATAGCAACCGTAAAAAGCGTGATCGAAACCAAGAAGACACCGAAGACGAGTAGCTGCTCGGTCGACCGGCGGGTTGAATCCAGAACTGCGCGCTGCTGGATGGCGTCCTTCTCGAGCCCCTCGACCTTCTCGGGCAGGTCCCCGGTCCGTGAAAAGAATGCCAATGGCGCCAGCGGATCGGTATCGCCCTGGCCAAAGAGTTCGTTCAGGAGATCGTCCGAATTGGGGGTCTCTACGCTTTCCCCATCTTTTGCGGTGAGCTCGCCACCCAGGGTAAGAAACTGGATTCCAGCGATGCTGGTTTTTCCGGGAATAATCCTGAAAGGTTTGTCACCAATGTTCGCCAGCTGGAAGTGCAGCCGCTCGCCCGGGCGCTTGGGAACCCACCCACCTCCGGCGTCGAGAACCATCCCGTAGCCCGGATCCACCAGCAGACCGCCCTGCACGAGGATGCCCTCGCGAGCAACGCTGAACTTCTGCGCAATGTTCCCAACCATGTCGGGGGGCATGCGGATCTTCTCCACTGTTGAGACAAAAGCCACCTCACCCTCCCTTAGAGAAAACGGAACCCTGCAGGCACTCGGGCCGTCTGGGTCGTCCGGCCAATAACGCCTGCCATCCGGCGCGATCAGGTAGTCGGGCGCGATGCGAAGATCGTAGGCCGCACTGCGAATGCAGTCTTCGTCCCAGCTTCCGTCTTCGAATATTTCGCCAGCATCGAGCTTCCCCCGTATCACGCTCTTGGCAAGCACAGGCATAGCAATCCTCCTCAACTACTCAAGGTTCCAAAACCGGATTGCGATCATTATCCCTATCGCAGCGAGGCGAGATCGATCTCGAAGCCCGGATAGCTGATCGCGGCAGCGTCCATGCCTTCGACCTCGACCCCCTCGCTCGAGGCGAGCCCGGCGATCGCGCCGAGCATCGCGATCCGGTGGTCGCCGTGGGAGTCGATCGTGCCGCCGCCCAAGCCTCCCGTGCCCTCGACCCGGATCCCGTCCTCGCGCGGTTCCACGCTCGCGCCGAGGGCGCCCAGCGCCTCGCAGGTGGTGGCGACCCGGTCGGACTCCTTGCGGCGCAGCTCGGCGGCATCGCGGATCGTCGTCTCGCCCGCGGCGAAACAGGCCGCCAGCGCGACCAGGGGCAGCTCGTCGATCGCCAGCGGGATCTCGGTTCCGCCGACCTCGGTTCCGCGCAGGGCCGATGCGCGGACGCGGATGGTGCCGGTCGGCTCGCCGCCACGCTCGCCCACCGACTCGACCTCGATCTCGGCGCCCATCCGCTCGAGGATGCCGAGCAGGCCGGTCCGGGTCGGGTTCGTGCCGACCCTCTCGAGGACGATCTCGCTGCCGGGCACGAGCAGGGCCGCAACGATGAAGAAGGCGGCCGAGGAGAAGTCGCTGGGCACGGCGAACTCGCCCAGTTGCAGCCGCTTTGGCGGCCGCAGGGCGATGCCACCGCGCAGCCAGGCGACGTCGGCCCCCGCCGCGGAGAGCATCCGCTCGGTGTGGTCGCGGCTGCGCGCCGGCTCCCTGACCCAGGTCGGGCCCGCGGCCAGCAGGCCGGCGAAGAGCAGGCACGACTTGACCTGGGCGCTTGCCACCGGCAACTCGTGCTCGATGCCCTTCAGCTCGGCGCCCTCGACTTGAAGCGGCGGCAGGCGGTCCTCGCGGCAGCTCAGCCTGGCGCCCATCGCGCGCAGTGGCACGGCAATGCGGTCGACCGGCCGGCGACGGATCGAGTCATCGCCGTCGAGGGTCCAGTCCCCGCCGGGTTGCCCCGCCAGCCAGCCGGGCAGCAGGCGCAGCAGGGTGCCGGCGTTGCCGGCGTCGATCGCCGCCGGTTTGGCGCCGCGCAGGCCGACGCCGCGGACCGCGATCACCGGGTCGATCTCGGTTGCGCTAACGCCCTCGACCTCGGCGCCGAGCACCTCCGCCGCGGCCAGGGTCGAGCGGGTGTCGGCCGCATCGAGGTAGCCCTCGATCGTCGTTTCGCCCTCCCCCATCGCCGCGATCAGGGCGGCGCGGTGGGAGATCGACTTGTCGGCCGGCGGGCGCAGGGTGCCGCGCAGCGGACCGGTCGGGTCGAAGTGGGTCGCCGCCATCACTCGCCGTCGGCGACGGCGCTGACCGTGTGGCCCAGCTCGCGCACGAGGGCCATCGCCCGGGCCGCCTGATCGTCGCCGGAGACCCAGAGCGAGACGGCGCCGGCGCTCATGTCGGGAGTCGGGTAGAGGGCCATGTCCTCGATGTTGACCCCGGCCGCGCCGAGGGCGAGGGCGAGCTCGGCGATCGTCCCGGGCCGGTTGGCGACGACGACGCGCAGCTCGCGCAGCGGGCCGCCGCCGAGCTCGGCCTCGAGCAGGCGGCGGCGATCCGCGGCGGCGGCGGCGTGCCACTCGGCGACGGCGTCGCGCTCGCCCGTGCGAATCAGCGCGGCGGCGGCGCGCAGGCGGTCCGCAACCGCATCGACCGCCTCCGCCACCGCCTCGCTGTTGCTGGCAAAGATGTCGCCCCAGATCGCCGGGTTGGCGCCGGCGACGCGGGTCGTGTCGCGGAAGCTCGGCCCGACCTCCGGCATCCGCTCGGAGTCGCGGGTCAGCTCCTCCGCCGCCTGGCCGACGAGGACGTTGGCGACGACGTGCGGCAGGTGGCTGATCGTCGCCATCAGGCGGTCGTGGGCCTCGGGGTCGATCGCCTGCACGCGCGCGCCGAGCCCGGCGACGGTGCGCTGCAGGCGGTCGTAGAGGAGGCCGCTGGAGCGCTCGGATTTCGGCGTCAGGTACCAGCGGGCGCCATCGAAGAGGTCCTCGCGAGCGTTCTCCACCCCCGAAGTCTCGGCCCCCGCCAGCGGGTGGCCGCCGATGAAGCGCTCGTCGGCGCCGAGCGCGGCGACGATGTCGCGCTTGGTCGAGCCAACGTCGGTGACGACGGTATTGGCGTCGCAAGCGCCGAGCGCGGCGGCGGTCAGCTCGGCCAGGCCGGCGACCGGCGCGGCGCAGAAGACCACCTCGGCGCCCTCGCAGGCCTCGGCCGGCGTGCCGGCGCCGCTGTCGATCGCCCCCGCCTCAACCGCCCTGGCGCGCGTCTCCGGGTCCGGGTCGTAGCCGATTACTTCGGCCCCGAGGCGGCTCCGGGCGGCGAGCCCGATCGAGCCGCCGATCAGGCCGACGCCGAGAACCGCGACCCGCATCAGCCGCGTCGCGCCTTGACCGCAGAGGCGAGCTGATCCAAGGTCGAGACCGTTCGCTCCCAATCCATGCAGGGATCGGTGATCGACTGGCCGTAGACAAGCTCGCCCTCGCCGAGGTCCTGGCGCCCCTCGACCAGGAACGACTCCAGCATGACGCCGACGATCGCCGCGTTTCCGTCGGCTACCTGGTCGGCGATCTTGCCCGCTGCGAGCCACTGTTTGAGCGGGTCCTTGCCGCTGTTGTCGTGCGAGGCGTCGACCACGAGCCGCTCGGGCAGGCCCGCCGCGCTCAGTCGCGAGAGCGCCTCGCCGATGCCCTCCTCGTCGTGGTTGGGAGCGCCCTTGCCGCCGCGCAGGATGACGTGACCGTCGGGGTTGCCGGTGGTGTACAGGACCGCCGGCGCGCCGTTGTCGTCGATCCCGGCGAAGGCGTGCGGCGCCGCCGCGGCGCGCACCGCATCGACCGCGACCTGGACGTCGCCGTCGGTGCGGTTCTTGAAGCCGACCGGCATCGAGAGGCCGGAGCCGAGCTGGCGGTGGGTCTGGCTCTCGGTGGTGCGGGCGCCGATCGCTCCCCAGGCGACCGCGTCGGCGATGTACTGGGGCGTGATCGGGTCGAGGAACTCGGTGCCGACCGGAAGGCCGAGGTCGAGCACCTCGAGCAGCAGCTGCCGGGCCATGCGCAGGCCGGTGTTGACGTCGCCGGAGTCGTCGAGGTGCGGATCGTTGATCAGTCCCTTCCAGCCGGTGGTCGTCCGCGGCTTCTCGAAGTAGACGCGCATCGCGATCAGCAGGTCGCCGCTCAGGCCGCGCGATAGTTCGGCCAGCCGCCCGGCGTAGTCCAGCGCCGCTTCGGGGTCGTGAACGCTGCACGGCCCGACCACGACCAGGACCCGGTCGTCGGTCCCGTCGAGCACGTTGCCGACTTCGCCCCGGCCGCGGACCACGGCTTTGCCGCGCTCCTCGCCCAGCGGCAGTTCCTCCAGCAGCTTCGCCGGGGAAACCAGCTCCTCGATCCGTTCGATCCGCTGGTCCCGAACCCGGTCCCGCGTCTCGCCCTGCATCCCGATCATCATTTTGCCTTCACCGTCCTCCACGTTCACAAGCCTACTTCCGGTTTCCTCGTCGCAGCGTGCGCAGCGAAACGAGACGATTCGGTCCGACGCCCGGCCAGTTGCTTATGGGGTGCGGCAAGAGCCGCGAGGCCGGACGCCTAGCTAAATCGCCAGAAATAGGAGAAGCGGACAGGAAGGAGCGCGGCGCCTGCGGCGCGGGTGGCACTCGTCTTGTCAGTGGATCGCTTCACCTTCCCTGACTTTTTAGCAGGTGCGGCTGGACGAGTCCACCCGGAAATCCCGCCGGTGAGGACTCCTAAGCGAGGATTTCGCCGAGGCCGGCGAGGAAGCGGTCGTTCTCCCCGGCGGTGCCGTAGGAGACGCGGATGTGGCCGGGGTCGCCGAGCGGAGTGCCCGGGCGGACGGCGATCTGGCGCTCGGCCAGGCCGGCGACGACGTCGGCCTCCTCGGCCTCGCCGAGGTCGATCCAGGAGAAATTGGCGTGGGTCTCGGAGGTGGCCAGGCCGAGTGCGCTCAGTCCATCCTCGACCCGGAGGCGCTCGGCGATCGTGCTCTCGACCCGGCGGGTGACGTCGTCGGAGTGCAGGATCGCCTCGGCGCCCGCCGCCTGGGCGAGGGCGTTGACGCTGAAGGGCTGACGCACCGCGTCGATCGCCGCGCGGAATTTGGGCGAGCCAAGCGCGTAGCCGACCCGCAGCCCGGCCAGGCCGTAGATCTTGCTGAAGGTGCGCAGGACGACCAGGTTCGGCAGGCCGGCGAGCAGGTCGACCGTCGTGTCCGGGTCGTCGTGGGTCTGGAACTCGACGTAGGCCTCGTCGAGGATCACGGTGACGTGCGCGGGCAGGCGCTCGCAGAAGGCGGCGACCTCGGCAGCGGGAATGTGGGTCCCGGTCGGGTTGTTGGGGTTGCAGACGAGGACGAGCTGGGTCGCCGCGGTCACCTCGGCCGCCATCGCGTCGAGATCGTGGACGTCGCCCTCGGCGAGCGGCACGCGCACCTCGCGCGCCCCGGTCAGCGCCGGCAGGTACGGGTACATCGAGAAGGCCGGCCAGGAGTAAAGGATCTCGGCGCCCGGCTCGCAGAGCGCCTCGGCGGCGGCGAGCAGGATCTCGCAGGAGCCGTTGCCGACCGCGACCCGGGCGGGCTCGGTCTCGTAGCGCTCGGCGATGCGGCGCCGCAGCAGCGTGGCGTCGGGGTCGGGGTAGCGGTTCATCGCCCCGGCGGCGGCGGCGATCGCCTCGACGACTTTCGGGTGCGGCGGGAAGGGCGACTCGTTGGAGGCGAGCTGGGCGATGCCGCCCGCGGCGATTGCCTCGGGCGCCTGACCGGTGGGGACACCGGCCTGGTAGCCCGGCATGCGGGCGAGCTTCTCAGCGAAGATGACGCTCATCGCTCCATTGTGCCGATGAGCTGCGCTACTGGGCTGCGTGAAGGTCAGCGCGCAGCTCTTGCGTCGCTCCTAAGTACACATGCGCGGGCTTGTGGCCGACCGGCGCGTAGTAGTGGACCATCGCCCGGATCACCTGCCGCATCGCGCCCGGGACGTCGATCTCACGGGCGCAGATCAGCGGCACCGAGTCGAGCCCGAGCCGGCGCGCGGCGACCGCCGGGAACTCAGCGTCGAGGTCGCCGGTTGTGGTGAAGAGACAGCTGACCATCGCCTCGGCGCCGAGCGCGTTGCGGTCGAGCAGCTCCTGCATCAGCGACTCGGTGGCCCCGACGATCGCCTCGGCCTCGTTGGCCTCGGCCTGCACGGCGCCGCGGACCGCGAACAGTCGTTCCTCGCTCATCGTTCCGAATCTTCCCAGAGCCGGGCGATCTCAACCTCGCTGAGCCGCCGCGCCTCCCCCTGCGAGAGCGAACCGAGCTCGACCGAGCCGAAACGAACCCGGCGCAGGGAGACCACCCGGTTGCCGACAGCTTCGGCCATGCGACGCACCTGCCGGTTGCGCCCCTCGCGCAGCGTCAGTTCGACCTCCCGCTCCCCCAGCCGCCGCAGCTCAGCCGGCGCCGTCATCCCATCCTCGAGCTCAACCCCACTGGCAAGCCGCCGCAGGTCAGCATCGGAGGGCGGCCGCCGCAACTCCGCCCGGTAGGCCTTGGCGACCCCGTAGCGAGGATGGGTAAGCCGATTGGCCAGCGCCCCGTCATTCGTCAAGAGCAGCAGCCCGGTCGAATCCACATCAAGCCGCCCAACCGGATAGAGCCGCGCCCCCGAATCGACCAAGCCAACGACAGCCGGCCGGCTCCCAGGCTCCCGCGCAGTAGAGACCACCCCCGCGGGCTTATTGACCGCCCAAACCTCAAGCGCCTCAGTCCCAACCAAGCTCCCATCGACCCGCACTTCGTCGCCATCGCCAACGTCGCGCGCCGGATCCATCACGACCTTCCCCCCGACGGTGACCCTGCCCTTACCGATGATCACCTCGGCTTTGCGCCGGGAGGCAACCCCCCCATGAGCAAGGAACTTGGCGAGCCTCACGGCTGGGAGCGTTGCTCGCCCGCTTTGAGCAGGCGCTCGCGCAGCTCGCGCTCATCCTCGGGCGTGGGATCGAACTTCGAAGGATCCGGCAGCTGGTCCATCCCGGAGAGCCCGAAGAGCCGCTCGAACAGCTCGGTCGTCTTGAAGATCGCCGCACCGAACTGCGACCGCCCCGACTCCTCGATCAAGCCACGCTCGGCGAGGGTCTGTACCGCGGACTCGGAGGTGACGCCGCGGATGCGGGCAACCTCGGGTCGGGTGACCGGCTGTAGGTAGGCGACGATGGCGAGCGTCTCAGCTTGAGCTTGTGTCAGCGGCGGAGTGCGCGGCTTGGCCAGCAGGCGCCGGGCCGCGGCCTCGCTGGCGGGCTCGCTTGCGAGGGCGAAACCGCCGGCAACCTCGCGCAGCACTACCCCCCGCTTGCCCTCGGCGAGATCGTCGCGCAGCAGCCCGATCGCCTCCTCGACCTGGCCCTCGGTCGCCTCCGTGGCCTCGGCAAGGTCGCGGGCGCTGACCGGCTGCGGCGAGAGGAAGAGCAGCGCTTCGACGGTGCGCGACAGGTCACTCACTGGCAGCAACCTCCTTCTTGCGGATCTCGATCGGGCCGAACGGCTCGGACTGCTCCCAGGTCGCCTCGCCTTTGCGGTAGAGGTCGAGCAGGGCGAAGAGGGTGACCGCCTGCGTCAGCCGGTCCTCATTGCCGAACTGCTCGTCGAAGTCGATGCTGGAGCGGCCGCGCAGCGCCTCGCGCAGGGCGCGCAGGCGCTTCTCCAGCGAGACGGTTGGGCGGATGTGGTCGAGGTTGAGTTCGGGCGGCAGCGCCAGCAGGTCGCCGAGCGCGGCGCCAAGCCGGTCGGGGTCATAGACGGCCGTCGCGGCGTCGAGCGCGACCTTGCGCAGCTCGGGCGGCAGCGGCGCCGAGCGGTAGAGGTAGCCGCGCGCCGCCTCGAAGCGCTGCTCCAGCACCGCTGCGGCGTCACGGTAGCGGCGGTACTCGAGCAGCCGCGCAACCAGCTCCTCGACCGCCTCCTCCGGGGTGACGTCTTCGAGCCCCTCTTCTTCTCCCGGCAGCAGCAGCCGCGACTTCAGCTCCAGCAGCGAGGCGATCAGGACGAGGAACTCGGTGGCGACGTCGAGCTCCAGCTCCTCCTCCTGCTCGAGGTGCTCGATGTAGGAGACGACGATCTCGCCCAGCTCGACCTCGAGCAGGCTGACCTCCTCGCGCAGGACGACCGCCATCAAGAGGTCGAACGGCCCGGCGAAGACGTCGAGGTCGAGGTCCAGCTCGGCGACGGTCACAGCAGGGACCGTAACGCCCCGGCGGGATGGCGACTAGGCCGGGCCAAAGCCCATGCGCTCGCGGACCTCGGCGACGGT
>DASYIY010000032.1:0-20382 GCA_035997045.1 Solirubrobacterales bacterium
AGGTTGATAGGCCAGCGGTGTAAGCGCAGTGATGTGCTCAGCCGACTGGTACTAATGGGTCGAGGGCTTGACGGATATTAATTACTTACGTGTTGCGGCCTTGTGCGGTTTTCAAGCTCCACCGGGGGGCGGTTTCGCAAATTTTCCGGTGGTGCATAGCGAAAGGGAAACACCTCTTCCCATTCCGAACAGAGCAGTTAAGCCTTTCAGCGCCGATGGTACTTGGGGGGCAACCCCCTGGGAGAGTAGGTCGCCGCCGGTTCTTATTCCTTCGAGCCCGACCCAGCCGGTCGGGCTCGAAGTGTTTTCAGGGCGGTGGAGAGGAAGCCTTCGAGCCTGTGTTCGTACAGCGCCGGGTCGACGTTCCAGCTCTGCGTGTGGCCGGCCCTGGGGGTCGGGTAATAGGTCACCCAGCGGGGCAGCTCGGCGGCGAAATCCTTGCTCGTCGCGATCGGCACCACCTTGTCCTCGGTGCCGTGAAAGAGCAGGATCGGCAGGTGGAAGTCTTCTGGGCGATCGAGCGCGTCAAGGCTGTTCCAATCGACGTCTGTGCGCAGGTCGATCGCCCACTCCACGGGTAGCGCCAGGAAACCTGGCAGTCCCATCCGTTCGGCGTTGAATTCAAGTATCGCTCTCCAGTCGAGCGCCGGAGCATCGAAGACCAGGGCGCTGGCTCGTTTGGCCAGGCCGGAGCGCTCCATGAATTGGCCGATCAACGCCCCGCCCATCGAGTACCCGACCAGGACAAGGCTCTGGGCGCCATGGCCAAGCGCGTACCGGGCCGCGGCGGCGACGTCGCGCCACTCGGTCTGTCCCTGGTGGTGGAGGCCATCGGGGCTGCTTGGGCCACCGAGGTCGTCGCGGTAGGAGATCAGCAGCGAGTTGAGCCCGGCACGGTGAAGGGCAGGGGCGATTCGCAGTCCGACCTCGCGGTCGTCGTTGATGCCGTGCACGACGATCGCCCAGGTTCGGCTGTGGCCCGGAATCAGCCAGGCAGGCATCGGTCCGAGCTCGCTGGCGATGTCCACCGACCTGAACGGCAGGTGGCGAGCTTCGTAGGGGTTTCCCGAGTAGGCGCTGCTGTCGAAGCCCGCCTCGACGCCTGGCTCCAGATAGCCCGTGACGTCTCTAAGACTGCGCGTCACGGTGTCTGAGTCCTCGCTCAGCACCGGGCCGACGATTGCATGGCCGGCCTGCCAGACGAGGCCGTAATAACCGGGCCTGGAGGTGGCTTCAGAGCGCTGCAGCTCGATGCGGCCCGGCGCTACCGCCTTGACATCGACCCGTTCGGACCAGGGCGAGTGGTCCGGAACGAGGACGAGCGACGAGAAGTGCCAGCTTGCGAAGGCGCCAAGCGCGAGGAGGAGGGCGACGAGGATCGCCGCCGCGGCGAACCAGCGAGCGCGCCGCCGGCCGCCTCGCGGTGCATTTTCCTCCGGCTGCGGCGGGGAGTCTGGCACCGGTGCAGGTTATTGGGCGGCTCGAGGCCGTACTCGCCCAGAGTGGCGAAATCGATCAGCAGGTCGACGGCGTCGGCCAGCCGTCCCGTCAGTGAAGTTTTCGTCGTATCGAACATAGGTTCGACTCTAGGGGGGTCTCCGGATGGAAGGCCGAAGCTGCAGCGCTTCTTGCAATCCGTGCCTGGGAGAGCCGAATCCTAGGGATGCCTGGCGGCCTTTGACCCGGTCTTTCGGGGCTTTGAGGCGGGTGGGCCGAAGCCCAGTACGAGGGCGGCGGTCTGAGCCGGTTTCTCGACGTTGGGGGAGTGCCCGGCGCCGGCGATCAGCTTGGTCTCGGCGCTGGGGACCGCCTGGCGATAGGCGGCGAGGGCTTCGCGGGGGTCGTTGGCGATCTGCTCTTCGGCGCCCATGATCGCGAGCAGCGGCTTGCCGAGCGCAGCGGCCCGGGCGGACAGGGGCTCTTCGCCGGTGTACTCATCGAAGGCTTCGTGGGAGCCGGTGTAAGCGCTGTATGTCAGTCGCTTGACGTCCGCGACGAAGGCGTCTGGGACGGGGAAGCCGGGAGCAAACGCGACCTTGAGGCCGTTGCGGATAGAGAAATCCGGCTTGATTCGCCATAGCGCCTCCCCGATCACCGGCTTGAAGGGCAGTTCGCCGATGAAGCCGACGTTGCCGTAAGAGTCATCCGGAATGCTGTCGATCAGCACCATCCGGTTGACCAACTGCGGGGATCGTTCGGCGAGCGCGATCGTCACCGGGCCGCCGAGCGAGTGGCCGACGACCTCGGCGTTGCTGACCCCGAGCTTGCCCAGGGCCTGAGCGACCAGGTCCGCCTGGTTGGGGACCGAGTAGCCGGAGGCCGGCTTTTCCGAGCCGCCGTGGCCGAGCAAGTCGACCGCGATCACCCGATGGTGCTTGGCAAGCAGCGGGATCATTCCGTCCCAGTAGTTGATCGCGCAGGTGAAGCAGTGGATCAAGACGATCGGTTCGGCGGCGCTGGGGCCCTGTTCGACCACCTCGAGGTCGCCGCCGGAGAGGTCGACGATTTTGCCTCCCGGTTCGGTCACGCCCGCGCCCTTCGTTTCGTGATCGACGCTGAGCGCGTTTAGTCCCAGCAGCACGATCAGCGCCACCACGACTCCTATCGCGATCTTCCAGCCTCTCCGCATGCCGGTCGTTACCCTAGCCGGAACCGATGGAGAAATTCGTCATCAAAGGCGGCGTGCCGCTCTCCGGTGAGCTGACCGTCGCCGGCAACAAGAACGCGGCGCTGCCGATCCTCGCCGCCTGCCTGCTGACCGAGGAGGAGCTACTCCTGCACCGGGTGCCACGGATTCGCGATACCGAGGCGCAGCTCGCCCTGCTCGAGCAGCTCGGGGTCGAGGTCGCCTGGGTCGCCGACAACAGCGTCCGCCTCTGTGCTGCCGCGGTCTCCGGTGTCGCCGTCGACGAGGAGCTCTCGAAACAGATCCGGGCCTCGTTCCTGCTCGCCGGCCCGCTGCTGGCTCGCTTCGGCGAGGCGCGGATGCCGCCGCCGGGCGGTGACTTCATCGGCCGCCGCCGCCTCGACGCCCACCTCGACGCCTTCAAGGATCTCGGCGCCAGCGTCGACGGCGATCGCTGGATCGAGCTCAGCGCTCCCACCGACGGGCTCTGCCCCTGCGCGATCTTCATGGACGAGCCCTCGGTGATGGGGACCGAGAACGCGCTGATGGCCGCCGCGCTGACGCCGGGCCCGACGACGATCTCCAACGCCGCCTGCGAGCCGCACGTCCAGGACCTCGCCCGGCTGCTCTGCGCGATGGGCGCCCAGGTCGACGGGATCGGCTCCAACGTGATGACCGTGCACGGGCGCGACAAGCTGGCCGGCGCCGAGCACACGATCTCTGCCGACCACATCGAGGTCGGCAGCTTCATGGCGCTGGCCGCGGCAACCGGCGGCGAGCTGCGCATCCGCGATGTCGAGCCGATCGACCTCTTGATGGTCCGCCGCCAGTTCCGCCGCCTCGGCCTGCAGTCCGAGATCGAGGGGCGCGACATGCTCGTTCCCCCCGGTCAGAACCTGCGCATCCAGGCGGACCTCGGTGACGCGATTCCGAAGATCGAGGACGGGCCCTGGCCGGCCTTCCCCGCCGACCTCACCTCGATCGCCCTCGCCCTCGCCACGCAGGCCGATGGCGAGATCCTGATCTTCGAGAAGATGTTCGAGAACCGCCTCTTCTTCGTCGACAAGCTGGTCGCGATGGGCGCTCGGATCACGCTGTGCGACCCCCACCGGGCGATCGTCAGCGGTCCGAGCCGGCTTCACGGCGAACGCGTCGAGAGCCCCGACATTCGCGCCGGGATGGCGATGCTCATCGCCGCCCTGGCGGCCGACGGCACCTCGGAGATCGGCAACATCCGCCAGATCGATCGCGGCTACGAGCAGATCGACGCGCGCCTGCGCGGGCTCGGCGCTCAGATTGAACGGGTCTCGTCAGAGGTCCCTGCCTAGCAGGGCTTTTGCGCCCGCTCTCGTAAGGTCCGGCGGATGATTCACCCGATTCCACCCGGCACGCGCGACGTGCTCCCGGACGAGATGCGGGAGCTGCGGCGCCTGCACCTGGCGATGATCGAGGTCTTCGAGAGCCGTGGCTACGGCGAGGTCTCGACGCCGGCGATCGAGTACGACGAGGTGCTCGCCCGCGGCGACGGCCGCACCGCCGACTCCGCCTATCGCTTCTTCGACGAGCGTGGCGATCTGCTCGCCTTGCGCTCCGACATGACGATTCCGATCGCCCGCCTGGTCGCCAGCCGCTACCAGGGCGCCAAGACGCCGCTGCGGCTCTGCTACCTGGCCAATGCCTTTCGCGCCGTGCGACCGCAGCGGGGCCAGATGCGCGAGTTCGCCCAGGCCGGGGTCGAGCTGATCGGCGCCCCGGCGCCGGACGGGACGGCGGAGGTCGTCGACGTGCTCGAGGCGACCCTCGACGCCGCCGGCCTCGACCGCGCCGTGATCGGCCTCGGCGATGCCGACCTCTACCGTCAGTTGCTGAGCGAGTTTGGAATCGAGGGAGAGGCGCGCGACGCGATCCTCGGCCGGCTCGCCGCCCACGACCTGGTCGGGCTCGAGGTCGAGCTCTCCGAGCTGGAGGGGATCGGCGACGAGCAGGCCGCGACTTGCATCGCCCTCTCGCAGCTGCGCGGCGGCAAAGAGGTGCTCGACGAGGCGCGCTCGCTGGGCGGCGCCGCGGTCGAGCGCGCGACCGCGCGCCTGGGCGAGACCTTCGAGGCACTGGAGGCGCGCGGAGTCGCCGACCGGGTCCAGATCGACCTCGGCCTGCTGCGCGACCTCGGCTATTACAGCGGCGCCATCCTTGAGGTCTACGACCCGGCGCTGGGCCACGTGCTCGGCGGCGGCGGTCGCTATGACGAGTTGCTCAAGCGCTTCGGGGTCGATCTGCCGGCGGCGGGCTTCGCTCTCTACCTGGAGCGGGTCCACGTCGCTCAGATGGAGGAGGAGCCGGCGGCGGGGGGCAAAGCATGAGCGTCGAGGTCGCCGGCATGGGCCATGCTCGGGGCGAAGGGCCGCTGCGAATTGCCGTGCCGCGCGGCGCCCTGCTCGGCGGGACCCTCGACGCGCTCGACGCGATCGGCATCGACACCAGCGAGGTGCGGGGCGAGTCGCGCTCGCTGATCTTCGAGACGGAGGGGGTGACGCTGGTGACGATGCGGCCCTCGGACGTGCCGACCTACGTCGAGGCCGGCGCTGCCGACGTCGGCATCACCGGCAAGGACGTCTTGCTCGAGCAGCACGACCGGGTCGTCTACGAGCTGCTCGACCTCGGCTTTGGCCGCTGTCGCATGGTCCTCGCCGGCCGCAAGGGCGACGAGAGCCTGGGGGAGTCCCAGCGCCGCCTCGGGATGATGCGGATCGCAACCAAGTACCCGCGCACCGCCGAACGCCACTTCGAGCAGACCGGCCGCCAGGTCGAGGTAATCGAGGTCAAGGGCTCGGTCGAGCTGGCGCCGCTGATCGGCCTCGCCGACGGCATCGTCGACCTGGTCGCCACCGGCCGCACCCTGGAGGAGAACGACCTCGAGGTGCGCGAGGAGATCCTCGAGTGCACGGCGCGCTTCGTCGCTAACCGCGTCGCCCACAAGTTGCGGGCGCGGGAGGTCGACGGGCTGACGGCGAAGCTGCGCGAGGGCTTGGGACGATGAGAGCGAAGCGCTTCGGGTGGGAAGGCGCCGAAAATACGGCGCGGGCGATCCGGGCGTGGGACGCAGCCGCCATGCCCGAGGGCGTCTATGACGACGTCGAGAAAATTCGAGATGAAATACGAGCAGAGCGCGATGTTGCCCTCCGCAGGCTGACCGCGACTCTCGATGGCGTCACGCAGATGCCCGAGTCGCTGCGGGTTGAGCCTGGCGAGGCCGAGGCAGCGTTGGCGGCGATTGAGCCAGCACTGCGCGAAGCGATGGAGGTGGCCGCAGGCAACATTCGCCTCGTTGCCGAAGCGCAGACGAGCGATGAGATGTGGACCACCCGCCTTCCCCAGGGTCAAACCGTGGCCGTCCGTGAAGTCCCTGTCGCCAGCGTTGGGGTCTATGCCCCCGGCGGCCGTGCCGTCTATCCCTCAAGCGTCCTCATGTGTGCCATTCCGGCACGCGTAGCCGGGGTCGACAGTATTGCCCTGGCCTCTCCGCCAGGCCCAGGCGGTCGTCTCTCTGAGGTCGTCTTGGCGGCGGCGGCGCTGTGCGAGATAGACGAGATCTACACGATGGGCGGGGCGCAGGCCATCTTCGCGCTTACCTATGGAACCGAGACCGTAATCCCAGTCGACGTTATCGCCGGTCCCGGCAATGCCTGGGTGCAGGAGGCTAAGCGCGCCGTGATGGGCGTGGTTGGCATCGACTCCTACGCCGGTCCCTCGGAGCTGATGGTGATCGCCGGCCATGACACCGATCCCGAGTGGGCGGCACTGGACCTTTGCGCCCAGGCCGAGCACGGCCCCGAAAGCCCGCTGGTCGTCGTGGCCGTCGAGGAGAGCGTTCTCGATGCCATCGCCGAGGCTGCCAAGGACGCCGCCGCTACCCGCCCGAGCGCCACCGATGCACCGCTGGCACTGGTCCAGGTTCCCGACCTCAGCGATGCGATCGACTTCGCCAATGCTTTTGCACCCGAGCACCTCGAGTTGTTGGAGGAGGACGCGGCGTTGCAATCTGACCGCATTCGGACCGCGGGCTGTGTCTTCGTCGGCCACCACGGCGCTACCGCATTCGGCGATTATGCCGCCGGCTCCAACCACGTTCTGCCCACCACCAAGACCGGCCGCTTCTCGGGGCCGCTCGGCCCTGGCACCTTTCGCCGTCGCATTTCCACGGTCGAGATTCCGGCGCAGGCGGCCGCCAAGCTGGCGCCGTACGTCGATGCCCTTGCCCGAGCGGAGGGTCTCCCAATTCACGGCGAGTCAGCGATGATTAGAGGATGAGCCGCACAGCCAGTAGAAAGCGCAGTACCGCCGAGACGCAGATCAAGCTCTCGCTCGACCTCGACGGGGGAGAGTCCAGCGCGGCCACAGGGGTCGGCTTCCTCGACCACATGCTCGACCTGCTTGCCCGCCACGGCAAGCTCGGGCTGAAGGTCGAAGCCAACGGCGATCTCGAGACCGGTGCCCACCACACCGTTGAGGATGTCGGCATCGTGCTCGGCCAGGCGCTCGACGAGGCGCTTGGCGACCGGGCCGGGATCAGGCGCTATGGCTCCGCCGTGGTGCCGATGGACGAGTCGCTCGCGGAGTGCGCGATCGATATTTCGGGGCGGCCCCTCTGCGTCTTCGACGCAGACCTGCCGACGACCTCGATCGCTGGCTTCGACACCGAGCTAGCCGAGGAGTTCTTCCGCGCCGTCGCCAACAGCGCCAAGTTGACCCTGCACGTCTCGGTCCGTTACGGCACCAACGCCCACCACATGATCGAGGGCTGCTTCAAGGCCTTCGCCCGCGCCCTACGCGTGGCGGTCTCGGTCGATCCCGAGGAGAGCGGCGTGCCCTCGACCAAGGGAACCTTGAGCGAGTGACGACCCGAATTTGCATCCTCGATTACGGCATGGGCAACCTGCGCTCGGTCGAGAAGGCGCTCGAGCACGTCGGTGCGACGGCGACGATCGCCAACGACGCCGAGACGATTCGCGCCGCTGACGGTCTGATCCTGCCCGGTGTCGGCGCCTTCCCGAAGGCGATGGAGGGTGTGCGCGAGCTCGGTCTCGACGAGTCGATCGCCGAGCGCCGCGACGCCGGCGTGCCGATCCTCGGCATCTGCCTCGGCCTGCAGCTGCTCTTCGGCTCGACCACGGAGCTGGGCGGCGCCGACGGCCTCGGCCTGCTGGGCGGCGAGGTGGACGTTCTCGACGCGCCCGGCTTGAAGATCCCCCACATCGGCTGGGCCCCGGTGCGCTGGGAGAAGCACTCGCGACTTGCCGAGGGGATCGACTCGGAGACGCCCTTCTACTTGGTCCACTCTTTTGCGCCGCGGCCCGAGTCGGGCGACCTGCTCGGCACGGCTGCCTACGGCGCTCGCTTCGCCTGCGCCGCCGAGCGCGACAACGTCTTCGGCGTCCAGTTCCACCCCGAGAAGTCGAGCGCCGCCGGCCTGCGGCTGCTCTCCAACTTCGCCGGGATCTGCGCAGCCGTCCCGGCGTGATCCTCTACCCCGCAATCGACATCCGCGGCGGCCAGGCCGTGCGGCTGCTGCAGGGCGACTACGAGCGCGAGACGGCTTACGACGCCGATCCTGTCGATGCGGCGAAGCGCTGGGCCGGCGAAGGCGCCGAGTTCCTGCACGTCGTTGACCTGGACGGGGCGAAGGCCGGCGCGCCGCAGAACCTCGAGGCGGTGCGACGGATCGCGGCGGCGGTCGATTGCCCGATCCAGGTCGGCGGCGGGCTGCGCGATGCGGAGTCCGTAGCTTCGATTCTTGACGCTGGCGCAGAGCGAGTCGTGATCGGCACGGCAGCGCTGCGCGACCCGGTGTTTCTCGCCGAAGCGCTGGAGAGGCACGGTGAGCGAGTGGTCGTCTCGGTCGACGCCCGCAACGGAAAGGTCGCTCTGGCGGGGTGGACAGAAGCAGGTGAGGAGGGGGTTGTCGAGGCGGTTGCGGAGCTGAGCTCCCGAGGCGTAGCGAGGTTCCTCTGCACGGCGATCGAGGTCGACGGCACGATGGAGGGCCCGGCGCTCGGGGAGCTGAATCAGATCGCGGAGGCGACCGAGTCCCAGGTAATTGCTTCGGGCGGCGTCGGCGACCTCACGCATCTCGAAGCGCTAGCCCGCGGGGCCGCCCCCAACGTCGAAGGCGCAATCGTCGGCCGAGCCCTCTACGAGCGCAGGTTCACGGTCGCGGCGGGCATCGCCGCCCTCCGCTGGCAGGGGTGTGGCGACTTACCCCCTCTATAGCACGGGAAAGTCGCCACACTAGGCTGTAAGGATGGTGCTCAAGCGGGTAATTCCATGTCTTGATGTCGACGCTGGCCGCGTCGTCAAGGGGACGAACTTCGTCGGGCTGCGCGATGCGGGCGATCCGGTTGAGCTGGCGGAGAGGTATGACGCCGAGGGGGCTGATGAGCTCGTCTTCCTCGACATCACCGCTTCGCATGAGAAGCGCGAGACGATCGTGGAGCTGGCGCGCAGGACAGCCGACAACGTCTTTATCCCGTTCACGATCGGCGGCGGCATCCGCTCCGTCGAGGACGCGCAGGCTGTGCTTGACGCGGGGGCCGACAAGGTTTCGGTCAACTCTTCGGCCCTGGCCCGACCCGAGCTATTGACTGAGCTGGCGGACCATTTCGGCGCACAGTGCGTCGTGATCGCGATCGACGCCAAACGTGAGGAGGACGGCTGGGGTGTCTACGTCAACGGCGGCCGCAAGCGAGTTGACGGACGCGACGCAGTCTCCTGGGCCCGCGAGGCCACGGAGCGGGGCGCCGGAGAGGTACTGCTGACCAGCATGGACCGCGACGGGACCAATGACGGCTACGACATCGAGCTAACCCGGGCCGTCGCAGACGCGGTCTCGGTTCCCGTAATCGCCTCCGGCGGTGCCGGGACGCTCGAGCACCTAAGCGAGGCGATCACGGACGGCAATGCTGACGCGGTCCTCTGCGCCTCGATCTTCCACTACGGCACGTACACCGTCCATGAAGCGAAGGAGCGAATGGCCGCCGCCGGCATCCCGGTGCGACGCTAGGACGGCACCCTCAGCCGAGGTCTTCGGCGAGGCCGGAGACGCCGGTCGAGCCGAGGATCTCGAAGCGGGCCAGTTCGAAGGGCGATTCGCGGGTCGCGTAGCCGGGGATCTCGGTTGTCGCGCCGGTGTAGCCCGCGGCCTTGACGGCGGCGATCACGGTGGCGTCGAACTGACCGGCCGGGTAGCAGAAGTTTTTGACCGGGACGCCGTATTCGCGGCGCAGGATTTCGCGTGAGCCCGCCACTTCTTCCTTCAGCTGGGCGGCGTCGAGGGTGGTCAGGTCGAGGTGATGGATCGTGTGCGCGGCCAGCTCCCAGCCGGCGCCGATCATCGCCTTGACGTTGCTCGTGTAGAGGTCGGAGCCTTCGGCCTTGAGGTTGAGCAGGCCCGGCCAGCCGTGCTTGCGCAGCTCCGGCAGGGCGAAGGTGAACTGCGGCCGGTAGCCGTCGTCGAAGGAGAGGACGACCGGTTTGGCCGGCAGAGTGCCGTTGCGGTACCAGGCGTCCTCGACCGCTTCCAGGGTCACCGCTTCGTAGCCGTGTTCGTCGAGCCAATCCATCTGGCGGTTGAAATCGGGTCGGCTTACGTAGAGCTCCGGGTAGGGAGCGTCTGCCGAGGGTGCGCCGAGCACGTGGTACTCGAGGATCGGTACAGGGCCCCTGTACGGCTTCCAGTCGGCTTGGGGGGTAGCGTTTCGGACCAGGCGAGTGCCATGGCTCTCGGGCGCCGGGGTCGCTGGGCCTTCTCCGCGCGCTCCCGTCCGGGCCACACCGGCGCGCGATCCGTCCCCGCCCGTCGACATGCCGAGTATCGACGCCAGCGCAGCGATCGTCGCGACGCCGACCAGCAGCGCCGCGACGGCCACAAAACGCCGCCGTCGAACCCGCTGCCGCTGCCGCTCGCGGCGGGCGAGGCGTTCGGTTCGCCCATCGTCGGACGGGGTGATGTCGGGGTGTTCGGCCATCCGGAGAGGCGATCATGGTAGGCAACCGACCGATGTCGCCGACCGAAAAGCCAAAAGAGAGCCTCGCCGCGGCATTGCAGCGGGTCTACCCGGAGCTCGACGCCGTGCGTGCGGTAGCGACGGCCGAGCCCGTGTACCTCGTCGGCGGCGCCGTCCGCGATCTCCTTCTCGGTCGCGATCGCGCCGACATCGACATCGTGGTCGAGGGCGACGCTGCTGCGCTCGCCGCACGGCTCGGTGCCGACGCCGTCTCGCACGAGCGCTTCGCGACGGCAAAGGTGAACCTCGATGGACATCGGGTCGATATCGCGGCGGCACGCAAGGAGAGCTATCCGCACCCCGGCTCCCTGCCCGTGGTCGAGCCGGCCGTCGGCGTCGAGGCTGACCTTGCCCGGCGCGACTTCACGATCAACGCGATGGCGATCCCGCTGCACGGGGAGCCGAGTTTGATCGACCCCCATGGCGGGCAGGCCGATCTCGCCAACCGCTCGCTGCGCGTCTTGCACCCGCGCTCTTTCGTCGACGACCCGACCCGAGCTCTGCGTGCGGCTCGCTATGCAGCCCGGTTCGACTTCGGGCTGGAGCCGGAGACCGCTGCGCAGTTGGCAAAGACCGACCTCGCGACTGTCTCGGTCGACCGTCGTGACGCCGAGCTGTCGCGGCTCGCGGGGGAAGCAAGCGCTCCCTTGGCGTTTCGGTTGGTGGAGCAGTGGGGCCTGCTCGTGCTTTGCGATGGTGGCGCAGAGCTGGTCGAGCGCGTCGCCGCCCTGCTCGCCGAGGATCCCTGGCATGAGTTCGTGCCGCGCAATCGCGCTCTGCTCGCCGCTGCGTTGGACGCTTTGAGCGGCGAGAAGGATTTGGCAAGGTCCCAGCCCGCCCGTCCCTCCGAGGCCGTTGCCCTCGCCGCCGGCCACAGCAAGCTCGAGCTGCTGCTCGCCCGGGCGCTCGGCGCAGAGTGGCTTGACCGCTACCTGAACGAGTGGCGCGACGTCAGGCTCGAGATCGACGGCGGCGCCTTGATCGAGGCAGGCGTTCCGCAGGGCCCCGCGATCGGTCGCGGCCTCGGCGAGGCCCTGCGGCGCAAGCTCGACGGCGAGGTCTCCGGTTGGGAGCAGGAGCTGAACGTGGCACTCGCTGTAGCGAGGAGTGACGATGCAGTGGCGTGAGGCTGGAAGCACTCGTTGGCTGCAGGCAACGATGTCGGGGGCGACCGCGGCCTTTTCGACCCGGGTCGGCGGTGTCAGCCAGCCTCCCTTCGACGGTCTCAACCTCGGCGTCTTCACCGACGACGAGGGGGGCGCGGTGGTGGAGAACCGCCGCCGGCTTGCCACTGCGCTCGGTTTTCCGCCCGACCGGGTTGCGATCGGGCGCCAGGTTCACGGGGGGGAGGTCGCGACCCACGCAGGGCCGCAAATACCAAGCCCTTTCGCCGAGCCCGGCAGCCCGATTCCCGAGGTCGATGGCCATCTCACGGCCGACCCCGATCTCGCCCTGCTTGTTTTCGTCGCCGATTGCGTGCCGATTGCGCTTTCCGGCCCTGGCGCCGTGGCGATGCTGCACTGTGGCTGGCGCGGGCTCGCCTCCGGCGGTCGTAATTCTTCCCGGATAGCGGAGGGAAGTGCGACGTCTGGGCTGGTGTCCGATGCGGTCGCCGCGATCGGCGCCACCGACGCGGCGATCGGCCCCTCGATCGGACCCTGCTGCTACGAGGTGGGCGAGGAGGTGCTCGAGGCCTTTGCCGGACTCGGAGGCGGCGTCGCCGCGGGGCGGATGCTCGACTTGCCCGAGGTCGCTCGCCGGCTTCTGCTCGGGGCCGGCGTCGAGCAAGTCGAGACCGCCGGCCTCTGCACCAGCTGCGAGCCGGATCTTTTCTTCTCGCACCGTCGCGACGCCGGTCGCACTGGGCGCCAGGCAGGGCTGGTTTGGCGCAACGCGGAGCGCGGCTGAGCGATGCCGGGACTGATCCACGGACTCGAGCCGGAGAAGATCGCCGCCAACCTCGGGCGGGCACGCGAGATCGCCGGGCCCGGCGTCGAGATCCTCGCCGCGACCAAGTACGTGCCGCTGGAGGAGATGGGGACGCTGGCCGAGGCGGGGGTCCGGCTGATCGGCGAGAACCGCCAGCAGGAGCTGATTGCCAAGCACGAGCGCTGGGGCGGCGCCTTCGAGTGGGACTTCATCGGCAACCTGCAGAGCCGCAAGGTCAAGCAGCTGCTGCCGGCCTGCCGCCTGATCCACTCGGTCGCGACGGACTCCGTGCTGACCCAGCTCGGCAAGCACGCCCCCCCCGGCGCCGAGATCCTGGTCGAGGTCAACGTCGCCGGCGAGGAGGGCAAGGGCGGGGTCGCTCCGGATGAGCTGGGCGCCTTCATCGAACGCTCCCCGGTCCGCGTCACCGGTCTGATGACGATGCCCCCGTTCAGCCAGGATCCGGAGGCCTCACGTCCTCACTTCGCCCGCCTCAAGAAGTTGGCTGTTCAGCACAACCTGAAGCGACTTTCCATGGGCACCTCCCAGGACTGGCAAGTTGCCGTCCAAGAGGGGGCGACCATCGTCCGCCTGGGCACCGCGTTGTACATCTGACCTATCTCCGGCGGGTGACATAGGGAGGGGGCCGAGAACGGACGCCCCGCGCCCGCCCGCAGGCCCCCTCCCTATGACAGGACCCGCCGGCCGATACGCAGTGGCCATAATCTGTAAAGGAATCGGCCTAGAGGGGCCGAATCACGCGTTAACCATGGCCCTAAGAGATACATGGCATCGAGCGCTGGTCTACTTCGGCCTTGCCGAGGATCACGACTACGGTCCCGAGTACGAAGACGACTTCGAGCCTGAAACGAGCTCCGAAGAGGCCTTCGAGGGCGGCCGCCGCGAGTCGGGGCAGGTTCGTCGCCTACCGAGCGCCCGGCGCTCGCGCCGCGACGAGATCGACGACATCTTTGCCGACGACGAGCCGATCCAGGCTTCGCGCACCCGCACCCTGCGCCCGGTCGGCAACGGCGACTCCGATGTCCAGGTCCACCTGGTTATTCCGCGAAACTTCAACGACGCCCAGCAGGTGGCCGATCAGTTCAAGCGCCAGGTACCGGTCATCCTCAATCTGCAGACGACCGATCACGAGCTCTCGAAGCGGATGATCGACTTCTGCTCGGGGCTGACCTACTCGCTCGACGGCGGCATGCAGCGGATCGCCGAGAAGATCTTCCTTTTGACGCCGCGCAACGTCGAGGTCTCCGCCGAGGAGAAGGCACGCCTCCTCGACAAAGGCTTCTTCAACCAGTCGTAGCTCGGCTTTCGGCGAGCACAGGATCTTCACCGCTTGGCCACGCGATGGCCACATCGGTGCTGAACCTCGCTCCTAGGTTGCGGTTGTTTCGCCCAACCACGAACTAGGAGAAAAGATGAAGCGAAAGCGTCTCGTCTTCGCCCTTGCCGCATCGTTGGCCGTCGCCGCTCTCGGCGCTGGCACAGCCGCTGCGACTGGCTTCTTCAGCCAGCGCCACGGCAGCACCAGGAGTCGTGCATAACAGCCTCAACGTCGACCGCATGCCGTTCACCGGCTTCGACACGACCTGGTCGGTCAAGCCGGGCGCCGGCCCCTCCTACCTGCCGGACTACGATCCGGACTCGGCCTCGACCGGGACGATGTGGGCGACGGGCCAGAAGACGATCGACGAGCGCATCTCGCAGGGCCCGAGCACGGCGATCAACGTCCCCGGGCCGAATTTGAAGACGGTGCCCGAGCTCGCCCAGAGGCAGGCAAGAAGGTGGGCGACGTCTCGACCGCTGAGATCACCGACGCGACACCGGCCGTCCTCGCCTCGCACATCTCGCTGCGCGGCTGCCAGGGCCCGGCCGACATGGGCCCCTGCCCCGCGGAGACGAAGGCCACGGGTGGCCTCGGCTCGATCGCCGAGCAGGAGGTCGATCACAAGGTCGACGTGCTGCTCGGTGGCGGTCGCGGCCGCTTCGAACAGAAAATCACCGGCGGCCCCGACACGGGCAAGAACGTGATCGAATCGGCCCAGGGCAAGGGCTACCGCTACGTCACCGACGCGGCCGGCCTGAGCGCGGTGCCGAACAGCGGCAAACCGGTTCTCGGCCTCTTCAACAGCGGCAACATGTCGCTGGAGTGGACCGGTCCGGCAGCGTCGGTCGGCAAGGGCAATGCCCCGGCTCCCTGCAGCGAGAACCAGCGCCCGGCTAACGAGCCGAGCCTGGCGGCGATGACCGGCAAGGCGATCGGCCTGCTCGAAAATCGCAAGGGGTTCTTCCTCCAGGTCGAGGGCGCCTCGATCGACAAGCAGGACCACGCGACCAACGCCTGTGGGCAGATAGGCGAGACCGTCGCCTTCGACAACGCGATCGGCGTCGCTCTCGACTACCAGCGCAGGCACCCCGACACGCTGATCGTGGTCACTGCCGATCACGCTCACACGAGCCAGATCGTCGGCGAGGACGCGGCCGGATCGGGCATCCCGACGGGGTACTCGACCAACCTGACCACCAAGGACGGTCAGACGCTCAGCCTCACCTACGGGACGGCTGGCTACGGCGGGCCTGGTGCAGCAGCGGTGGCTGCGCCACCGAGTCAGCAGCACACCGGGGCTGTTGTACCGGTTTGGGGTAGCGGGCCGGGGTCGCTTGACATCCTCGGGACGAACGATCACACCGACCTGTTCGAGGTGCTGGGGGGCTAGGCCCCGTCGGTGGTGACCCGGTCGGGCACCTCGCCCGCTCGCTGGCTTTTTCGCGGCTGACTTGGCGGTACTCGCTTAGTGGTCTGTGCGAAAAAGATAACGCCGCGTGCGGGCGAGGCACCCGACCGGGTCTTGCAGGGCGCGGTTAGTCTGCCCTCCATGATCGTTGGGTTCTGTGGGTCCGGGAGCATGGCCGCCGCAATGGCGCGTGGGTTGGCCGGCCAGGTTGACCGGATGTTGTTCTCGGATTCGGGATCCGGTCGGGCCGGGGAACTCGCTGGAGAGCTTGGGGGGGAGGCGGTTGGCTCGAATGGCGAGCTTGCCGAGGGGTCCGATGTAGTGGTGCTTGCGGTGAAGCCGGCAAAGCTCGGTGACGTCGCTGGGGAGCTTGCCGCCGCCAAGGTGGTTATTTCGCTGCTTGGGGCGACCTCTCTGGAGACGGTTTCGGCTGCGTTTCCCGATGCCAAGGTCGTTCGGGTGATGCCCAACGTCGGGGTTGAGGTTCGCAAGGGCGTGCTTTGCGTCGCCGGCGAGGCGGATTCCTATGTCCTGGGCCTGCTCGGGACCCTGGGGCACGTGGTGAAGTTGCCGGACTCTCAGTTCGATGCGGCCACCGCGGTAATGGGGTGTGCTCCGGCTTATCTGGCCCTCGCAGTCGAGGCGATCGCCGATGCGGGAGCTGCGGACGGGCTTGACGAGGGGCTGGCTCGGGAGCTTGTGGTGGAGACGGCGGTGGGGACGGCCGAGCTGCTGCGGCGCCATCATCCGGCCGACCTGCGCAAAGCCGTTGCCTCGCCCGGTGGCAGCACTGAGTCCGGTTTGGAAGCACTGGACCGTGAAGGGGCTCGGGAGGCCTTTGCGGCTGCTGTGCGGGCCTCGCTGGAGAGGATGCGCGGGTGATCTGGCTTGCCGTTACCCGCTTCGACATCGCCGACTACGTCAGCGCGCTCTTCCTCGTCTACATCATCCTGATCTTCCTCAACATCCTCAGCTCTTGGATCCCGCGCATGCCCTACAACCGCGTGCTGCGGGCGACGCTCGACTTCATCAAAGAGACCACCGACCCTTACCTCAATCTCTTCCGGCGCTTCCTGCCGCCGATCGGCGGCGGCGGCTTTGCGCTTGACCTCAGCCCAATCCTCGGCGTGTTCCTGCTCTTCATCCTGCGCGCCGTCGTCGTCCGCCTGATCGAAGGGTGAACGGCGAAGCCGCCCGCGCCTGGCGCCTCGCCGGCGCGCTCTGCGGGCTCGTCGTCGTCCTCGACCAGGCGACGAAGGCGGCGATCGAGGCGCACCTGGTGCCAGGCCAGTACGTCGAGGTGCTGGGCCCGCTCGAATTCACCCTCACGCACAACAGCGGCGTCGCCTTCGGGCTCGCGGCCGGCGGCGGCGCCCGGCTGGTCCTGGTCACCGCCCTGGCCCTGGCCGTCGTCGCCTACGTCTTCGCTCGCAACCCGACCCGCCCCGGAATGTGGGTTGCGGCGGGCTTGCTCGCCGGGGGCGCGCTCGGCAACCTGGCCGATCGGATCCGCGTCGACGCGGTCACCGATTACATCCAGATCGGCAGCTGGCCCGCCTTCAACCTCGCCGACGTCTGCGTCACCGTCGGGGTGATGTTGCTCGCCATCTCCTACGCGCGCGAGCCGAAGCATGAGTGACGCGCTGCGCATCGTTTACGTCGACGAGGCGCTGGCCGTGGTCGACAAGCCGGCCGGGATGGTCGTGCACCCGGCCCCGTCGCACAGCGGACCGACTTTGGTCGACGAGCTGGGTGAGCTGCTCGGCGGTGGCGCCGATCCAGAGCGGCCTGGCATCGTCCACCGGCTCGACAAGGGAACCAGTGGCCTACTCGTCGTCGCGCGCAATGACGAGGCGCATGCCGCCCTGCAGGCGCAGGTTCAGCGACGCGAGGTCGAACGGATCTACCTCGCCCTGGCTCGCGGCCGCCTCACCTCCCGCACCGGCACGATCGACGCGCCGATCGGCCGCGCCTCGCGCCAGCGCCATCGCATGGCCGTCTCTGGCGCCGCCTCGCGCCAGGCCCGCACCCACTTCGAGGTGCTCGAGCTGCTCAGTGCCGAGTCCTACCTCGAGGCCCGCCTCGAGACCGGCCGCACGCATCAGATCCGCGCCCACTTCGCCGCGATCGGCCACCCGCTGGCCGGAGACACCACATACGGGGGAGAGCGCAAGTACGGCTTGGAGCGCCAGTTCCTCCACGCCCACCGGCTCGCATTTGCGCACCCCTGGAGCGGTGAGAGCATGCAGTTTCGCTCTGACCTTCCAACCGACCTGACGGTCGCACTGCAGGCGGCGAAAGAGGTCCGCGGTCGATAAACGCGCCAGGGCTCTAGTAGCCATCCAGTCGAAGTGCGTTCATATGCACGCTCAGTTTCTCGTGAATCTTCTTTTCGAGTAGTTCCTGGCTTGGATGCGGTTTCTTGCGCGCCGGTCGGCTGACGAGAAACGAGAACTCGCCCTCTTCATAGCGGGGAAGCTCGACGGTGGATCGGAGCCCGGTCGACCACCCCGCCGCCGATCGTCCCACCGATTCCTCCACCACTGGTCGGTCGATTGGGATCGAGGCATACGGTTCGTCAACTTTGGCGTAGGACTCATCGAGCGATAGCGCCTGGTCCCGATCGCTCTCATCTACTCCATTGTCCTGTCCATCTGGGTCGTCCGGCCGCAGGGTGTGCAGCTCACGGACCCTCTTGCCTTGGAAGAGGGACGCCGCGACCGCCGGAGCGACGTGGATCTCCCCTGGCTTGGCGTGAAAATAGGTAGTCACGCAGGCGAGAAGCGGGCCGACGACGGGCGCGATGAAGAGGCAGCAAAGGGCAATTTCCTCCGCCAGCCGGTGAATGTGAGCCTGGTGGTCGAACGCCGCCCGCAGCTCGATGCAGCCCAGGAATAGACAGGCAAGCGCAGCGAGGAATGCGCCGAGCGAAAGGAACTCACGTTTTTCCTCCATCGGCACGGCGAATCGATTGTTCGCGACCAGCATCATCGGCACGGTTAGGCCGATCAACCCGACAGCGAGAAGTATGCGCAGTACTTCCCTGTCCCCAAGGCGCTCGAGCGCCAGCACGATGGCCAGGGCGAGCGCAATGATTGCGATCAGGGTCGAATTCTGCTTGCGGGTGCTATCGAACCGTTTGAGGCGGGGCCAAACCAGGCGCAGAGACAGCAGCCAGCTGGTCGCGAGCGGAACCATCGCTGCGGTGGCAAGCACGGCCAGCGCAGTCCACTGCGACCGAGGGCTGAATCCAAGCGGTTCACGGCCCAGAAGGACCGTTGCCGCGAGGGCCGAGGCGAGGCCGCAGGCGAGCAGCAGCATCCTTGCCCCGCCGATGAGGCGCGTGGTTGTCAGACCCTGCTCGGCGCCGACAACGAGCGCCCCGAGCAGGGCGGGCACGACCAGCAGAATGCCCGCGGCTATCTCGTTGCTGCTGTCATGAGCGCCGATCAACTCGACCGGATTGGCCGAGACGAAGGTCCACAGCATCGCTGCCGTGAAGGCGCCCATCAGGAACCAAAGCACCGGGAAGGCGCCCCTACCGATGCCAACCGTCGCCCTGATCAAGAGGTCGCCAAGTATTCGCCCACCGGGTAGGTACACCTCTGCGACACGGTTGTCGATGTTTTCTCCGCCCTCCACCTGGGTGCGCCCTTCGGACGGATCGCGTCGATCGATTGCGACCTTGATGCCGTGTGGGCTGAGTCCGTTGGGGCAGATCATTTCGAAGTGGTACGAGCTGCAGCGACGCGTGTAGATCGTCGGGAAGTCAAACTCGATCGGCATCCACGCCAGGGGTTGCGCGAGGCGCTCGCCGAGTACCGAGAAGCTCACGCGCCGGGCCAGTCGGCCGTAGCGAGCAGTGCCGGTGTCGAGCACCGCGGCGGGGTCTTCGAACCGTCGCTTCTGTCGTTGTCTCAGGTGGGAGAAGCGGCTTGGCTTGGGAGTGCCGACCTTCAAATTGAGCAGCGACTTCGGCAACAGCTCCCAATCTCTACTCGCCGTGATCACCCTACGTTCGCCAGGTCTTCCCCGGAGGGGAACCCATACCAGCGAGTGCTCGACCAGCATCTTCATGTCGCCGGTGAGTCCCTCGCGGGTCCACTTTTTGGCGGTGTCGGCAGGAAGGCGCTCGAGCAGCTCATTGAGGATGACCGACGCGTCGTAGGGCCATTGAGATGCAACGCACTGCAGGACGTAACAGAGATCCTCGCTGCCATCGTCCTTGCCTGGCTCCGGCGGCGGCCATCTGCGTTCGCGACCGGCAAGTCGGTTGGCCGCCTCCGTTGCGGCAATGCCGGATACCCAGTCGCAGCTTCCGCGGTTCAGGAGGGGGAGGTTACGACCGTCCTCGTCTGTCGCGATCAAGCCGGTGCGACCTTCGGCCTTCTTCAAGAACATCAGTGGGAAGAGGAACAGGCAGGAGTCGCCATCGCCACCGCAGCGTGCCTGGTAGTCCGTCGGGAGAGAGAGGTTTATTGCCAGCTCCCAGCGGGCGCCCTGGTCCGCCGTAATCGAGATCCTCTCGCGGTGCCGGTGAATCAATGCGTGGTTGCGACCCAGGTAGTAGCCACCGATTGCGGCGTGGCGCTGATCCATGTCCGACAGTGTCGGTTTCCCGCTTCGAGCTGGTGACGGCTCGTCGATCTCATGCGGTATTCCCATCCCCGGTCTCCAATAGGGATTTCTACAACACTTTCGGTTCTCGGATCGAAGCGGCCGAGCAGTGCGTCTGGTGGGCTTGGAATCTCTACAATCGTCGGCTCGGAAACCAACCCCCGCACGTACCGACTCGGATCCTGACCGGCGAGAAGCCGGATCCCGACTAGGGCGGCGGGAAACGCACCGCCAAAACAAGGAGCTTTACCCAATGCCAGAGGCAGGCCTCAAAGAGCTGCTGGAGGCCGGAGTCCACTTCGGCCACCAGACCCGTCGCTGGAACCCGAACATGCGCCGCTACATCTTCGGCGAGCTGGACGGGATCCACATCATCGACCTGATCCAGACCGAGGCGCTG
>DASYIY010000033.1:0-4928 GCA_035997045.1 Solirubrobacterales bacterium
CGGCCCCTACAAGTACATCGCCTGGCCGGACGGCGAGAAGGAGCTCTACGACCTCGAAAAGGACCCCTACGAGCTCAACAACATCGTCCGCATCCCCAACTACTTCCCGGTCCGCAACTTCCTCCACCGCGAACTGCTCAATCGGCTCGAGGACTGCGTCGGGCGGACCTGTCGCGAAGAAGCATCGGAAATCCCGCTGACCCGCAGGGAACGGCAGCAGGCGATCCGCATCCGCGAAAAGGAACGCAGGGAAAAACGGCAGAAGCACAAGCCGTCGCAGAAAAAACAGCTACAGCCGCCTCAGAAGTAGCGGTCGGGACCACTCCCTGCTCAACTTTTTCGGTGGTACCGCAGCGGCTGGCAGAGACTGAATCGCCGAAAAAGTACAAGCCGCGGGGGGCGGCCCCGACCGCTACTCGATGACCGCTAGGACGTCGCCAGAGGAAACAGCCGCACCCTCGGTCACGTTAAGCGAGGTGACCTTGCCGGCGCGGTGGGCGACGATCTCGTTCTCCATCTTCATCGCCTCGATCACGCAGATCAGATCGCCCTCGGCGACCTCGGCGCCTTTCTCGACCGCGACTTTGAAGACAGTGCCCTGCAACGGCGAGGGCAGCGACTCGCTTGAGGCGCCGCCTCCGGCACCGGCTTTGCGCTCCCGTTTGGGCGGCCGCTTGCCGCCCGCGGCGGGCGCCGCGCCGCCGGCGAGGGCCTCGCCAATCACCTTGACGTCGAAGAGCTTGCCGGAGACCTCGACCTTGTAGTCGCGGGCGATGACCTCGGCGCCCTCCTCGACCTCCGGCGCCGCGACCGCCGCGGGCGCGGTCGTCTTCAGCCACTCGCGGTCTTCCATCAGATCGCGGCAGGTCTCGCCGCCGGTCCATTGCGCGGTTGCGAGCAACGCCTTGTGGAAGGGGATCAGCGTGGTCAGGCCGCCGATCTCGTACTCGTCCAACGCCCGCAGCATGCGCCTGGTGGCGTGCTCGCGGTCGACGTCCCAGACGATCAGCTTGGCCACCATCGGGTCGTACATCGGGGTCACTTCGGAACCCGCTTCAACGCCGGAGTCGACGCGGACGCCGGGCCCAGCCGGCTCGCGGTAGGTCGTGATCCCGCCCGGTGCGGGGGCGAAGTTCTTGTGCGCGGCCTCGGCGTTGATCCGGCACTCGATCGCGTGGCCGCGCAGCTCCACGTCCTCCTGGGCAACGGTGAGCGGCTCGCCGGCGGCAACAAGGACCTGCTCGCGGACGATGTCGATGCCACTGACCATCTCGGTAACGCAGTGCTCGACCTGGACCCGCGTGTTCATCTCAAGGAAGAAGTACTCGTCGCCGACCTGCATACCCTCGACCGTGCCGGCGCCGCGGTAGTCGACGGCGGCGGCAGCGTCGGTCGCGATCTTGCCGATCCGCTCGCGCATCTCAGCATCGACGCGCGGGCCCGGCGCCTCCTCGATCACCTTCTGATGGCGGCGCTGGACCGAGCAGTCGCGCTCGCCGAGGTGGATCACGTTGCCGTGCCCATCGGCCAGGACCTGGACCTCGACGTGGCGCGGGTCCTCCAGGTAGCGCTCAACGTAGACGCGATCGTCGGAGAAGAACTTCTCGCCTTCGCGGGCGGAGCCCTCGAAGGCCTCCTCGAGGTCGTCAGGCGTCATCGCGACGCGGAAGCCCTTGCCGCCGCCGCCGCCCGCGGCCTTACAGGCAACCGGGTAACCGGCTTCGTCGGCCTGCTTGCGCGCCGCCTCGATGTCCGTCGCGGTCTCGGTCGCGCCGGGCACGATCGGCACCCCAGCCTCGGCCATGATCTCGCGCGCCCGCGTCTTCGAGCCCATCGCATCGATCGCCTCGGCGGGCGGGCCAATGAAGACGATGTCGGCCTCGGCGCAGGCGCGGGCAAAATCGGCGTTCTCGGCGAGGAAGCCGTAGCCGGGATGGATCGCTTCGGCACCGGCCTCCTTGGCGGTCTCGATGATCTTCTCGATGCTCAGGTAACTCTCGGCGGGGACCGCCGGGCCGATCAGGAAGGCCTCGTCGGCCTCGCGCACGTGCGGCGCATCGCGATCGATCTCGGAGTAGACGGCAACCGAGCCGACGCCCATCTCCTTCAGGGTCCGCGCGACCCGAATCGCGATCTCGCCACGATTGGCTATGAGAACTTTCTGGAACACGGACGCGGCACTCTATTAATGCTGCCCGCGGAATAGGCTGCCGCCTCAATGTTGATTGAGCTTCAATCGCACTCGACGGTCTCCGACGGGCAACTGGCGCCCGGAGAAGTCGTCGCGCAAGCTTGGGAAGCCGGCGTCACGACGCTGGCTCTGACCGACCATGACGCGATCGCCGGGGTGCCCGAGGCGGAAGAGGCCGCGCAAGGCCTTGGGGTCGAGCTGGTGCCGGCGATCGAGATGTCGTGCGTGCACGAGTACGCCGAAGACCTGCATATCTGCGGCTACTGGGTCGATCTGGAGAAGATCGCGCCGGCCTGCGAGCGGGCGCAGAAAGAGCGGGTCGACCGGGCCGGTGCAATCGTCAAGCGGCTGCAGAGTTGGGGCTTTGAAATCAAGCTGGAGGACGCGATCGCCGAGGCCGGCGACGCCCTCTCGATCGGCCGCCCCCACATCGCCCGCGCGGCAGGGGCGAGCGGCGATCTCGGGCCCTTCTTCGAGGAGTACCTGGTCCCCGGCGCAAAGGCCTTTGTCCCGCGCGAGTGGCCAACGGCAGAGCAAGCGATAGCCCTGATCCGCGAGGCCGGCGGCGCCGCCGTAATCGCCCACCCCTACTGGGACATCAAAGAACCCGCCGAGGTGGAGGACCTGATCCGCTCCCTTGGCGCCGATGGCGTGGAGACCTTCTACCCCCCCCACACCAAGGAGCAGACCGAACATCTACTGAAGCTATGCAACGAGCTAAACCTGGTCCCGACCGCCTCATCGGATTACCACGGTCCGACCCACAAGACTTTCTCGAAGTTCGGCGATTACGACACCTACGGCCTCGGCGAGCCGCGGGTGCCCGAGCGACCCCGGCACTGACCCTGGCTCAGGGACCTGGATCGACGACCGCGGTCCCCCAGCGCCGCTTGGCCCACCGGCGCGGGGACGCCCCAGCCCGCGGGGATCGCGTTCTTGATCAAGCGACCGTTGACAACGCAACCGGGCCCCGACGGGCCCGTGGTGTCGCCGAGGTGCAGCGGCGATTCGGCCGCCTTGCCCACCTGTCCCCAGCCGCCGCAGTACCCCCTCCAGGGCTCATTTGCAAGCGGCAGCAGCTGAGCCGCGGTTTCCCAGAGCACGCCCCCACCGGTCGTGTCCGTGTGCAGATTAACCCCGAAGGCGTGATCGTAAGTCGCGTGGGAACCCTTGGCCGAGAACACCAGGGGCCGGTCGTGCGGGAATCGTCGTTCTTTCCAGGCAATGCCCTGAGTTGCGCTGTGCTGGTTCAGGCCGAGCGCCACGGGGCGGTAGTGCCCCGGCGAGGTTGCCTTGAAGATGACCGACATCCCCTCCCAATCGCCCTCGTGATTCTGGGGACCAAAGCCGTTGTCGTAGGCGTAGAAGAACCAGTAGGTGAGGTACGCGTAGTCCCCCATGGAAGTTCCCCGCTCGATCAGATCTCCGGATTCGTAGTAGACAGGGGAACCGGTGTACCGTCGCGGTTCGTTGGGTGTCGTGTCCGGAATTCCATCGCGGACGGCTTCGCTGCTGCCTTGAAGATTGAGAACGAACCCATCGCTGGGAGCTAGGCGAGGCGGCCTGCCGCCATCGGTCGGCCTCGTGTGTTCGCTGGTCGTGAAGCGCGGCCCGGCTTTGTGGCAGCTGCCGTCGCGCGCCTGCGTCGCGTAACCCCCTTCGCCGAGCGCCCGGATTTCGGCTTCGCTCCAAGGCCGCTGGGAGCGGATCGGATCGGAGGGGCAACCGTCGTCGTTATGCCATTCAAGGGTCGAATGTTCGAGGTACCACGGCACGCTCGCAGGCAGATCCCTCTCGCCCCCGGCGAACTCGACGACCGGCGCAAAGCGACTCGCCACTTCGGGACCGAACACTTCAGCCGACGCGGGGGCGACACAAAACGCCCAGACAGCGGCAAGCATAGTCACGCACAGGGCAGCGACCGCACCCCGCCAAGGCGCCAACCGTGGGGTGCCACACACCAGCGCTCCGACCATGCGCGAACACTATGACGAATTGAGGTAAAGCAGCTACGCGGCCAAAGCCCGGTGACTAGAACGCTTGGACCTGAGCGGAGGGGTGACGAACCTCTCCACAAACACTCAAGAGCGGCCTCCGGCCGCTCGTTTGGGGAGAGGTTCGCCACCCCTCCCCACGCTCCGCCCCCTAAGCGGTAACCGCGGCCGCCGGGATCAAATCCCGCGACTCGAGGTACTCAAGCAGCTTCTGCGCCGACTCCTCGGGCGTCTCGTTTTCGGTGTCGCAGACCCAGTCCGGGTTCTCGGGAATCTCGTACGGATCCGAGACGCCGGTGAATTCCTTGATCTCGCCGGAGAAGGCCTTGGCGTAGAGACCCTTGACGTCGCGCTCGGCGCAGGTGTCGACCGAAGCCTTGACGTAGACCTCGATGAAGCGCTCGCCCATCAGGGCGTGCGCCTCGTCGCGGATCTCCGCGTAAGGGGAGATCGCCGCGGTGATCACCGGCACGCCGTTGCGGCTGAGCAGGTCAGCAACGAAGGCGATGCGACGGATGTTGATGTCGCGGTCCTCCTTGGAGAAGCCGAGCCCCTTGGAGAGGTTTTCGCGGACGATGTCGCCATCGAGGATCTCCAGCTTCGAGCCGCGCTCGCGTAGTTGGGTCTCCAGCAATCCGGAGATGGTCGTCTTGCCGGCACCGGAAAGCCCGGTGAACCAGAGGGTGAAGCCCTTCTCGCCAGCCATGCTCGTTCAGTCCTCCTTGTAAGCGTCGATAAGGATG
>DASYIY010000034.1:0-3426 GCA_035997045.1 Solirubrobacterales bacterium
GGCGAAGGTCGAGCGCCTGCGGCCGCTCGTCGGCGAGGCCCGGATCGAGGTCGACGGCGGCATCGACGCCGCCACCGCGGGGCCGATGGCCGCCGCCGGCGCCTCCCTCTTCGTCGCCGGCTCGGCGGTCTTCGGCACGCCCGACCCGGCGGCCGCTTACACCGAGATCGCGAGCGCTGCCGGCGCTGCGTAGGGCCCATCCCGGTAGGGGTGGAGCGTCTTGCACTTTTTCGGCGCGGCCCATCACGGCAAGTCGCAACCGCCCCTCGAAAAAGTTAAGCGGAACCCCTACCGGGATGGGCCCTCTCTGGGTCAGCCTCGCGCGATCAGCGCGCCCGTGACCTCTTGCCACCAGGCGCGTTCCGCCTGGTCCACCTCGGGTCGAGCCGCGCGACGCTCGCACCAGCCCGCGAGAGCGCGCCTTCCACCGATCGCGACCAGGTCTTCTCCGATCACGGCGTAGCGGCCATCGGCCAGCGCCAGCATCGCGCCGACGCCGTCGCCGCGGCTGCGGAGCACTGCCAGCACCGGGATGCCGTCGACCTCGTCCAGGGCTTGGGGGTCGGCGGCGCTGCGCGCCGGGCGAACGGTGAAGACCTGGGAGGCGGCGCGGCGCGGCAGCGCCGGCGGCACCGGCCGGCCGATCGGCCCCTTGGTCCACTGCTCGGTCAGCGCCTCGACCTCCTCGCGCAGCTCGCCGCGCACGAGGATGTGGAGCTCGTCGCCGGCGCGGACTTCGGTCGAGCCCCGCGGCGGGATCGCATGGCCGTCGCGGACGATCACGTTGACCAGCGCCTCCCGCGGCAGGTCGAGTTCCCGCACCCGGTGTCCGGCGGCGGCGGCTCCCTCGGGCAGCCGGTAGGCGACGACGTCGCCGCCCATCCGGCGGATCCGCCCGGACTCCAGCAGCCGCCGCGGCAGCGAGGGCTCGTCGGTGGTGAGGCCGAGACGGGCGGCGAGCGGCTCGAAGCTCGCGCCCTGGACCAGGGTCGAGCTGACGACGACGAAGAAGACGATCGCGAAGACCTCGTCGCCGGCGCCGATCCCGGCGACGACGGGAAAGGTGGCGAGCCAGATCGGCGTCGCGCCGCGCAGCCCGGCCCAGCCCAGCATCGCCCGCTCGCGCAGGTCGAGCGGCGAGAAAGCGGTTGCGATGAAAGCCGCCACGGGGCGGGCGATGAAGATCAGCACGGCCGAGAGGGCGAGGCTTTCCCAGACGACGTCGCCGAGCGCGCTGGGGAAGACGAGCAGGCCGAGCAGGATGAAGAGGCCGATCTGGGCGACCCAACCGACGCCCTCGTGGAAGGCGACGATCGTCCGCCGCGCGGGGATGCGGGCCGAGCCGAGGGCAAGGGCGGTGAGATAGACGGCGAGGAAACCCGAGCCGTGGGCGACCTCGGCCAGGCCGAAGGCAAGCCCGGCGATCGCGATCGTCGCCACGGGGTAGATCCCGTCGGTCGGCAGTTGCGCCCGGTCGAGGGCGATCGTGGCGAGCTTGCCCAGAGCAAGGCCGACCACGGCGCCGATCGCCAGTTTGAGCGCCAGCAGGCCGGCCATGTCGGCGAGGCCGAAGCCGGGCTGCTGGATCCATTCGATGAAGCCGATCGTCAGCAGCAGGGCGACCGGGTCGTTCATCCCAGACTCGCCCTCGAGCGAGCGCGCCAGTCTCTTTTTCAGGGTCGAGCGGCGCAGCACGGCGAAGATCGCCGCCGAGTCGGTGGCGGCGATCGCGGCGCCGACGATCATCCCTTCGAGCACGCTGATGCCGAAGATCCAGTGGGCGGCGAGCCCGGCCGCGCAGGCCGTGATCGCGGTCCCGATCGTCGCCATCGAGGCGGCGGTGCCGAGCACCGGGCGGATCTCCGACCAGCCCGCCGTCAGGCCACCCTCGAAGAGGATCAGGACGAGCGCGATCGTGCCCAGCGTGCGGGCCAGCTCGACGTTGTCGAACTCGATCCCGCCGATGCCCTCCGAGCCGGCCAGCATGCCCAGGCCGAGGAAGAGCAGCAGGCCCGGGATGCGGATGCGATCGGCCAGCAGCGCGCCAAGGATCCCGGCAGCGAGCAGGGCGCCGGCAACAAGGATCAGCTCGGCGTCGTGTCCACCCATCGACGGACCCTAATGAACGGGCCTGGGAGAGGCTGATCCTCCTAGACGTTCTCGTCGATCATCGCCAGCTCCGCCTCCAACTCCTCCGCCGAGCCCGGCATCGGCACGTCCTCGGCCCGTTCGCGCGGGCGGCGGTAGACGTAGTAGAGCAGCGAGAAGAGCACGCCGGCCGCGAGCAGGAAGCCGATCTCGACCCGGCGGTACTCGTCGCTGATCAGCGGCACGAAGTTCCAGCCGATGAAGAGGGCGGCGCAGGTGATCCAGCGGACCGCGGCGCGGCGCACTTGGCCCTGGGCGATGCAGGCCTGGTTGACCGTGACCGAGGCGAGGTAGAGCCCCATGCCGAGCGTGACCAGGAGCAGGCCCTCGCGGTCGTAGGCGAACTTGTTGCTGAAAGCGATCTGCATCGCCTTCGGCCCGACCGCGGCCATGAAGAGGAGGGCCAGGGCGGTGAAGGCAACCAGCCCGAGCAGCACCATCCGTACCGAGCGGTGGAACTCGTCCTCGCTGCCGGGCTCCTCACTGGTGTGGAGGCTGGTCAGGTGGGGGAGGATGCTGGTCGAGATCGCCTGGAAGAGCTGCAGCGGCGCCCGCGCGATCATCAGCACGTTGAAGATGAAGCCGGCCTGCGTCGCGCCCTCGAGGGCGCGTATGGCGAGCGGCCCGGTGTTGAGGAAGGCCTGTTCGCTGAACATGATCACCAGCACGGCCGCGGCGAAGCCGCCGCCCTTGGCCATCGAGACCGAAGCATCGCCACCGCGTCCCTCATCTGACCTCGACATGCCCGGACGCGAAGCGGAGGATATGTCGGGACTTTGGGTATGTCGTCGTGCCCTACGCTGAAATGCGAAGGGCACGACGACGAGGCTGAGCGCCGGCGCGGCGACGATCCCGATCGCGACGGCCGACTGTCCACTGAGCACACTGACCGCGACCAGCACGGCGAAGATCGTGCGGAAGCACGATTCGGAGAAGATCAGGGCGACGAAGAGGCCGAAGCGCTTGCTGCCGGCGAGGAAGCCACGGGCGAAGTAGCTGGCCGCATAGAAGAGGACCGCCGAGAAGAAGACCCAGTAGAGCGTTTCGTTGCCCTCCAGCAGGCCGTTTTGGATCGGGCCGCGCAGGGCAAGGGCGACGACGGCGAAGCTGAGCGAGAGGCCGAGCTGGATCGTCGTCGCGACCCGCATCGTGGCGCTGATCGGCTCGCCCTTGACAGTGTGCTGGGCGATGTTGCGCGAGAGCAGCTGTTCGATCGGCCTGTAGAGGGTCGAGATCGTGATGAAGACGGCCGACCAGAGCACCGTGATCTGCCCGTAA